>JAHLWT010000320.1 GCA_019057775.1 Promethearchaeota archaeon | reverse complement strand
TGCTCATTACGGCAGGTATCCAGATTAACTGGATTTACGGTCAATAAGATCTTTAGAGTATAAAACAGAGAACCGTCCCTTTGTTTTGAATTTGCTGGGAGTTGATCCATTACAGGCTATTAAGGAAATCATTAAAATATTAGGGAGTAAAAGGGGGTCAAGTCTTGAAATATCACATCTTTCATCAACGCTCACTTGTTGTTAAAAAAATGTGATATTTCAAGACTTGACCCCAAAGCTCTACTCTCTTTTTTGATGAGGGGAAACGATAACATATGGATATTTGGGAGATAGATAAATTAGTGTTATTTTTGGTTTTCTTTATCCCGGGATTTATTTCAATAAAAATTTATGACTTACTGGTTCCGAGCGAACGAAGAGATTTTTCAAAATCTCTACTCGAGGTAATTGGTTATAGCTCTCTAAATTTTGCTGCATTATTTTGGTTAATTATTCCAATTCATTCCGAAAACTTCTATGTTCATTATAAAATATGGTATTTTATACTTCTGCTTCTAATTATATTTATTATTCCTATATTATGGCCTATTCTTTTCCTTAAATTATCAACTTTGAAGCCTATTTCTAAATATGTTATACATCCTATCCAAAAACCTTGGGATTATGTATTTAGTAAAAGAGAAGCTTTTTGGATTATTATTCATCTTAAAGACGGAAAAAAAATAGGTGGAAGGTATGGTGCTAATTCCTTTTCTTCTTCTTATCCTTCCGAGGAACAAATATACTTAGAAGAAGTATGGAAATTAGATGAAAATAGTATTTTTATAGAATCTATCAAAAGATCTAAAGGAATTATCGTATCGGCTAAGGAAATTTCATCAATAGAATTTTTTAAATAAAAATAGGAGGTATTATAATGTCAGGAAAGAAAAAGCAAACAGGGAAGAAAATACCATTAAAGAAAGGATATCAGCCAACTCAAGGCAATTTAGATACTTCGAAGCCTCCCAAAGGTGGATCAGGAGTCTCCTCAGACTCTTCAAGCAATACTAAAAAGACTACTAAAAAGACTACTAAAAAAGCTAATAAAAAAGATTAAATGCTTGTATTAAGCTATTTTAAAAAAATAAGCTGAAGTTTTACTTAGAATAATTCAAGAAAGCTGAAAAGAGCACACTATTCGAAAAGATGGGGCACAAAATCAAGGGGCAAAATTACCTTTAGTGCGGCATAACTACCAAACTGCCATATTTTAAAAAGGAAAAGTATTATCAGTTTTTTATTTCTTATTTATAAAGGAAATTTATAAGATTAGAATTTTACGCAATTATAATTCTATTAATATAGATAATCCTAATGTTAACAGCTAAAGTTAACTAGGTAGAAATTAGGTGAGCGAAAGATGGAAAAAACTATTCGAAAAAATGAAAATTGCTTTATTGGAATGCCCTCATGCGGATATGGATATGAATCAGCAAAATCTTGTTTTATGGCATGTCCTGCATATGAGAAATATACTTTAGTAATAGATACAATCAAGGGCATTATTGAATCTAAACAATATGAGTGTCATATAGCATTAAAAAAGATTGATCCGGGGAATTTCGCTTTTTGTACTAAAATATGCTCAAAAATAATCCAATCACAATTTTGTATAGTTTTACTTGATCCTTCTCCCGGTAAAACCAATAAAAAAGAATATCCAAATCCCAATGTTCACTTAGAATATGGTATGATGATTAGTCAAAATAAACATATTATCCCATTACAAGATGAAAAATATGATTTAGCGTTTAATATATCTCCTTTAGATACAATAAAATATAATCCTTCAAATCTTAAGATAAAAGTTGCTGAAGCAATAGATAATGCAATCGCTAGAGGTATCAAAAGTACAACTTCTGGTCAAATACCTCCAGGTACTGAAATATTCACATTCTATAATATATCTGGCTACCAAGTATCTGATGTTAGTAATGTAGTTTTTAAGTTTATTTTCAATCTTGGATCAAGTTTAGGTTATTTCCTTGTTAATAATTATAAGGAATTAAAATATAAATTCATTGGCCTCTTTGACATAGAAGATCCTAAAAAAGCAATACTTCATACTAAATTATTAATTGATAATATCATTTCTGCTTATAAGAGGACAATATCTAATATTCCTAAAGACAATATAAATAAATTAAAACAGTTTGAATATTTGGTCAAAGGTGTATCGATTGACCTCATTGTTCCTCCGTTTTATAGAAAAGAGGAAATACAAAATAAAATTAACAGTATTATAGATAAGGAATATGAATTTCAAATTAATATTTATTACAGGAATGACATTAGAAATTTTATTGAAGATCAATATAAGGACATAGGAAATCTAAAAATCATTAAGAATCAAAATAGTTAATACTAAAATCTATAAAAAGGGAAAAACAAAAAATAAATTCATGTAAATAATAACCCTAATCACTAATCAACCAAAAAGGCAGAGTAGGCAAAAACTGCTTCCAAGCGATTAACAAATACTACAAATTACTTCTTCTAACTCTTGATACACCTTTTCGGTTTTATCACTCATACAAAAGTTGCGAAAATCGTCCTGTCTGGGGAGGGGAATAATTTGGAAGAAAATAATATTATTAATAAATTAATCGAAAATGATGGTTCAAGAAATTACCGTATATCCACTCATCCTGATTTTATTACCTATAATAAGAAAAAACTACCCAATCACAAAGATCCTCAGATTAGAAAGCTTGCTGAAGAATTGCTTTAGATGGAATATATCAATAAAAAATAAAATTTCTAAAGCATTCTTGATGTAGATTGATGGAAATAGACGAAGATATAATGAATGAGATTAGTAAAATAAAACTAGAAGTAAATTCTAAGGAGGAATTTACGGGTGATTGGTTTTACAAAAAAAAAGAGATTGACGCCTTTTAATATGAATTTTCCTCAGAAGCTTTCAACGAATTTTTTTATTTTATTAGGTTTTCTGTTTATAATTATTTCACCAATTATCACACTAATGAACTCTTTGGGACATACAATAATTTATTTAATTATTTTTATTATTTCACTGTTTTTAAAAAGACCAATGAATTTGCCGTTTTTACCTTTTATTTTTGGATTAACATTGAGATTAGAAGTTCTCAATATTGTTTTTGGTTTAATATTAATATTATATGGTTATTTTTGGGAAGTACTTCTCTATATTGGTTACCTATGGAACAAGAGGATAATTAAATACTTTTCACATTTGTATGGAACAGATTGGAATGATCTAATTAAAGACACTTATCTTGGCTCCGAAATTTCGATATGTTTAAATGTTGGGATTTTTGTTTGTATATCGTGGTTTATCCTGAATAAGGATATATATGACAGATTTTCTGTTTTTCTATTCATGTTAACGGGCCCAGCTTTAACCTATTCTATTTATATTTTATTATGTAATAGTAGATTAGGAAGCTGGGCTTTTTATCAAATTAAGAAAATAATAATTCCTTATATTTTTATCACAATATTTGCTAGCTTTATTTCTAGTTACATATGGTTGATCCTTTATTATTTAACTTTTTTCTTTGGTTTTCGAATTGGCGAAATGGACTCCAAATTATTTAGTAGAACGTCTTATGTGCTTTATGGTAATGAAACTGTATTGCCAGAATTAAAGTTAACTTCCCACTTTATTTATGAGTTGTTTAATCCTAAATTTTCGTTTATCGAAGTGATTGGATTAATAATTATAAGTACAATGTTAGTCCTTTTTGCAATGTGGGTAATATCAATTGTGATAAGGAAAGATTATACACAACTTATATTGTTATTTGTATTAATTGTCAGTTCTTTATTCTCAGAAAAAATATATTTATTTTATATTGGAATATTAGAACTTTTTCCAATTCAAATGAAGCTACATCCTTTTTTAATAATAATATTATTTTCATTTTTAATAGATCAATTATTTGGTAAGATAAAAGATCTAATTATAAGAAGTATCGCATGTCAGAGATGTGGGCTTAGGTTAAAAAATACTGAATTACATTGCCCAAATTGTGGATTAAAAAATATGGAAGCTGTCAAATGATTTTAATAAATATACTAACCAAAAAATATTCAATGTTTATTAAATTAGTTTAATTCTTTTGTTTTTTTATTAACATATTCAATAGAGGGAGTTTCAGTATTTTTAATCCTTTAGTTTTTCGGAAAGGCTTTTATATTTTATATACTAATATTTAAAAGAGATAATCTCAATTTTCCATGTTTCTTCCTATGTATATGAATTCTGATTTTATCCCATAAAAGCACGCTTTCAGACACCAACCTGGGGAGCCGGGTAGGATTCGAACCTTTTAAGTATAAAGAGCATGGTTGCGCTAGCTCAATAATTTGCTAACTTTTTCTAGCTTTTCGTAATGGTTCTGATAGGTCCAGGTTCCCGACGTCTTCTTAAATTATTAGAATATGACAGGAGATAGTTCTTTATTACACTTTTACCATATTTTAAGAAATTACAGCATGTCAAATCTGAAGATTCGCTCCCTCTATATACTCTGCATAATCTAAAATCTCATCGTATATCAC
>JAHLWT010000319.1 GCA_019057775.1 Promethearchaeota archaeon | reverse complement strand
TTGCCAAGTATGTCGAAGATGATGATTTAACCATCTCCTATGATCAATCGAAAATTGAGAAAGAAATTGAAAATGATAAAAGTATTTTAAAACAAATTGAGAATGAGGTCAAATTAGTTCAAAAACACGAAGATCAAAAGCTTTATGCGTTATTTAAGAAGATTGAAGATTTAGGAAATAAAAAAATACTCGTATTTTCATATTTTAAAGATACAGTAAATTACATTTTTGAAAATTTGAACAAGAAATTTCCCGAAAATGTAGAGAAATATGAGAAAATAACAGGAGAAATTCCCTACGATACTAGGAATAAAATAATTAGGAGATTTGCACCTCTTTCAAATCCATCGACTGAAGCAGAGGAAGAAGAAATCCAACCAGATCAAGAATTGCAGATTCTAATTTCTACAGACGCACTATCAGAGGGGCAAAACCTTCAAGATGCCCCCGTTTGCATAAATTACGACTTACATTGGAATCCCGTGAGGATTATTCAGAGAATTGGACGGGTTGATCGTTTAAAATCACCTAATAAAGATGTATGGATATATAATTTCTTCCCAGAAGAAGGTCTTGAAACTCTATTGAGTTTAGTTTCCCGTTTAGTAGATAGATTGAGACTTATAAACCAAACACTAGAACTCGATGGAGCCGTATTAACTGGGGATGAATTGGGGAGAAAAAAGGGACAGATAACCCGTTTAAAGGAAGGGGATTTAACGGTATTAGACGAATTAGAAAGTGAAATAGAATTACTTAGTGATGAGGGCGTCAGAGATTTACTTATAAAAGAAATTTTCGAAAAAGGAGATAAATTCTTCCAAAAGATCCCTATCGGCGTTCACAGCGGTATGATCAGTAAAGAACATTCGGGGGTTGCTGTAGTTATTCGTGCCTTCAGGAAGGGCGTTCCGTCATTTTTCTGGGGCTTTGAACCAGATGAACCCGAAAAATACGAAGATTGGATTAAAAATAATATTGTAACTTCAAAAGCCCTTGTTCAAAAAATAATATCTTGTGAAAAAAACGAGCCGAGATACTTGCCAGAGAGCGAGAATATTGATGGAGATCTCTTTAAACGAGTATTAAATATTGCTAAAAAGCTAAAAGAATTGCTATGGGCATCAGATATCGTGAGAAAAATAGATGACAAACTCCCACCTGGTAACAAAATCTACTTAGAATACATTAAGATTGCGGAAAAACTAGTAAGGAATACGAAAGAAAAATTACCCGATTCGACCAAACTTAAAAGATTTCTAAAGATTCGCAAGATAGATATTATTGCAACAGAATTAGACGATTTAACTAAGATATATAAAAGTTCAATCGGAGATTACAAAAAATATATGAAAGCACCAGTCCTAAGCGATAAGAAAGCTGCTGAAAAAAGAATAGTTAATGAAACCAGAGAATTCATTGAAAAATTAACGGAATATATTGAAAAAAATCAGTTACTTGGTGAAGAAAATGGAAAAGCTGGGGGATTAAGAAGTAAATTTGAACTAATTGGGTTTTTACGGTTATATAAAAAACAAAAGTAATCAATACATTGTATTGATAACTCATTCAATTATTTTTATAATAACCTAAGTTTATGGAAATCAATAAATTTTAGATCTGGAAATATTTAATCGAATAATATGGGAAAATTAGAAACAGTAGATAGTGTTCTAGAAATACATAGACTTTTTTAAAAAACCATTATTATCAAAAAAAGTGTATTTAAATTGATAAGATTTCATAAATCTAAAATTGATAAGTTTGTTTTTATGTTTATTGAATATTAATTTTATTCATCTTTTAATAATGGATTAACAATCGATCTTACTAATTTAAATTCCCAAACCCCATATAAATCTTAAAATTTTAAAGAAT
Source organism: Promethearchaeota archaeon (assembly GCA_019057775.1). Next base: position 2,707 of record JAHLWT010000319.1, on the reverse strand, counting down.
TAAATTTTTAGCTTATAATACGATGTAGTGATAAAGAATATTGTATGTATTATCAGAAAAACAGCGAGAAATTATAAAACAAGAAATAAGACACTTCATACATTCAAATGGAAGGATACTTCAGTTTTTGCGGGAACGGGAATTAGTTGATAATTTAGAAGAAGAAATCATTTATGATTTTGGTCAAGAACTAGAACACGGCAAAATAGGAATTAAATCTCAAAGAGTTAGCTCAAGTGATTATAATATGGATTATATTGCAGTGATCAAAATTACTTTAAAAATTAATATAAGATTTATCGAAAATTGGATCTCAAATGGAAGGAAGTTAGAAGATATTGTTGTTCACCCCCATATCTTCAAGAAGCTAGTTAACTTTTACCAGCAACTTGAAAAATTCATTTTGAGAGGTATGGATATTATAGACACTTTTGATCTAAAAAATTTAGAAGGTACTGAAACTTTTGACAGTTTTTTCTGTAGTCCTAAAGAAACTGCTTCTATCAATCTAAATAAATTCGGAGATCTATATGGTGCAGTTGGTGAGATGGAAACAAAATTAAGAAGGGAGGGATTTAATCCCCCATTTATTTTATTGAGCGATTCAGCCACCCACATGAGAGCTGAAATGTTTCATGCTATCTCAAATGTTATGAAATCTGAAAGGCAGACTATTATAGACGGGAAAGAAAATATTGATGATTGGATTGACCTTATTTATAACGCAGATGATTTAGAAAAGATTGATCACAAGCTTGTTTGTATTCCCAAATTTAAACAAATTAAGCCAACTTTTAGGTTAATCGAGAAAAGCCACTTAGAAATTTCTTTCAGAAATAATGGGGGATTAGATGGAGGACTTAACTATAATATTGATGTTTATTGGTGTGGTGCTCTTGAAATTTCGGATAAAAACGCAGTCCAGTGCATTAAAATAAGATTTTAAAAAATTATGTCAAAAAAGGATTAAGAAATAATATGATGAGCGTGAATGTAGACTACTATAAGAAACTCATATTAGAAACTCTTTATAGAGGATTTTTGAGCAACCCGCCTAATAAGATTGATAACGTTGATGCAGATAATGCCTTTGGAAAAATTGATGACAATACAAACTTCAAAATAGCAAGGGAGCGATTAATTCAAGACGGTTTGATTTATGGGAAAAATGTTAACTATGGTAATCCTCCCTATTTCATGATTACGGGAGAGGGGCTCATTTTTTATGAGAAAAATTACATTATCCCTAGCGTCAATAGGGAATACACTCTTTTAGCGTCAAAGATATTGACATTTTTAAGAGATGTGGGTAATAAAAAATATAACATTAGTAAGTATTATACTAGCAAAGATAAAAGGACTATACAGGTTAAATTACCTCGAAAATTTATTAACCAAATAATGATAGACGATTATTATTACAAAATGAACGGTTTAAAATGGTTGCTGTTATTCTTTACTTCCCGTTTTGTCAGCAAGCACATTATGGGGATTAATGGTATAGGTTTTGGTAATGAATTTATATCATTCCACAACCCAAATACTTTTTGTCTGAATTCAGAAGGATATAATTTTTTAAACGATGTATTTTATTATGAAAAGTTCCAGAAGATCACAAATAACGACGGAAGGAATAGAGTCACGCAATTATACGATGATTTGAACATGTGGGTTTCTAAAAAACGCTGGGTAGATGTCGCTATTAATATGGGGGCAACTATTGAGTACTGTATTGATAATTATGTCGATGAGAGAAGAAAGAAAGGATTACAATTTTCTCCAAAAGATAATACGTTCAAATCTAAAGTAGACTATATTTTACAAAATCCAAGTAAGAGCACAGATCCGATTTTTTCACCACAATATAGAGCGACTTGGAAGAGAATTCAAAATATTTTGAGGGATTGGCGAAATTATGTTCACATCTCAAAACTAGTTAAAGAACAGAGTCCGTTGGACGAAAAATCTATTCAAAAATTTTATGGTGATTTTGAATCGACAATCAATATTTTATTAAATCTATAAAATAAAAGTCGTACTAAAATTGATATCTTATTCTTTAAAAATTGAAGAATCAATACGAGATGGATATGATTCAAATTTGAATCCAATTAGAAAACAGATTTTCTTTCATCTACTCCTCGACTTCTTCTATTTTTCCAATTGCTTCCATTTTATGTTCTAATATTAAAACTTCCATCCATATTGATCTGATCTTCTATTCCTATTACAACAGAATGCACTAGATCTTCTAAATAACAAATAATTTTAAAAATATTTCTAGCTCTTCAAAATACACTTGTATTATGTTTGAAGAACTTGTAAAATATTCATTTATTTGTGTTATATAGATACCCAAAATATGGTTTTCATCGATTAAATGAAATCTTTCGGGGAAATTTAAAATAAATTTATTGGATTTTCTATTTTTCATGATTTTTCTACAATTTATTTTAATATATCCCTTTTTGGGTCTATACTTTAAACTTTCAATTAACCAAGGTTTAATATTATTATTGAATTTATCTATATAGTGATTATATTGTTCCTTTCTTCTTTTCCTTGCATCTTTTAAATGATAAAATGGTGTAGGGTGAAAGGATTTACATTCTATAACGAAAATAAAATCTTCTTTATACCCAATTATATCCATTTCAAAAGCATTGTTTTTTTTATCTATAACATTTTCCCAAGTGTAATTATTAAT
>JAHLWT010000318.1 GCA_019057775.1 Promethearchaeota archaeon | reverse complement strand
AATAGGATTTCTTTACTATATTTCTCTTTTTACATTTAGGAAATAAAATTGATATCTAGCTTAACTTAATAATATTGATTATTTTCTTTTATGTATTTCAAATCTCCATAATTATCATTAAGAAAATCCTCTAAATATCTTAAGAATTACACATAGAAAATAGGGACCTGCTCCCTAACTTATAAATTCTTTTTTTACTGATTCTGTATAACTCTTCAATTTCAAAATTTCAATGAAAAATGATAAATCTTCTCTTTTTAACTCTTTAAAAATAATTAAAAAACCAATAAATATACCCATTGCTATAATTGATAATAATATTAATAGTAAAATTTGATTTTCAAAAAATATGCTATTAAGAACATTTTTGATAAAGAATGTAATTATTATTGTCAGTATTGCTAAAAAAAACTGTAAAATCATTGTTTTTTGATATTTTATGTTAAGAGTTTTGTTAATATAATAACGACATAGAAATGCCCATAAAATCCATGGAATTGTTTGAGCTAAAGCATAACCTATTACACCTAATCCTAAAGTTTGAAAGAAAAATAATTCTTGGGGAATAAAGTAAAGCATTAAAATAATTATTAGGATAGAAACAAAAGAATTCACACGAGCATTTATTTTTTGTTTTTTTTCTGCTATTAAGAGCCAACTATATGGTTGAGAGATCCCTATGAAATATGGTATGAATATCATGATGTAAAGAATAGGAACAGCTTCAAGAAAGGTCGGTAAAAATATTGATATAATTAACTCTCCATTAAGGAGAATTATTATTATAATAGACAGGAATAAGATTGAAGAGTAATTTTCAATGATGTACAAAGTTGTTTTTATCGAATTAAGATCTTCCTTTTCAAAATCTTGCGAAAAAAGAGTTAAATATATCGAACTAATACTTCCTGAGATTAATAATAAGACAGGGATTAAATAGGTGTTTACACTGCTAAAATACCCGAGAGATTCATTACCAAACGAATAGTAGAGAATCAGATTTCCTAAGTATGTTGCTATTACCGATACTATTGAAAAAAATATTAAAGGTTTTGCATCTTTAATATAATTACGCGCTAATAATTTATTAGGTTTGTTAATTTTAATCTCATTTTTCGATAGATAAAGTACAATTATTATAAAAAATGTATAAAATATGAAATTTGAAACGCTAAGGTATAATATTGGATCAGAAATATGAGATATATTAAATGCAAGATAAATTATTGAAAGACTATTCCCAGTTATAACGAAAAAATTAGGTATTTCAGCTTTGAAAATTTTAATCTTTAATCTTAGGTTAACTATAAATATATTTCCTATACAAAAGAGAATTTTAGAAAACAGTAAAAGTAAGCTGAACGCAAAAAATGCAGTACTCCATATTTGTAATATTGCTAATAATCCTAATGTAATTATAACATTGATAATTAATACTACTACTTTAATCATAAAATAAGTTCCAATGTAATCTGAAATGTTTTCTTTACCGGAATATTGATAATGAATCGAATCAAAACCAACATTGATAAATAAAAAACCAAGATTAACAACAGTATTTAAAAAAACCCATATTCCTATTGAAGAAATATTTAATTTTAATAAGAGGATATATGAAGCAAATAAAAATAACACATTCGAGCTTAATCCTATAATTAACGAAATTACAAACTTTTCTTTCAAATTTTAAGCCTCAGCTTTAGGAGATCCTTGTTTTCTTTTAAAATTAAATATTTTTGACATATAACTTAAACTTAATCTAATTCTATGAAAAGAATAAAATTTTAATAAATTTTATAAATATACATGATTCAATATAAAGAACTGTAAATAATACAGGTTTTAAAATTGTAAAATACTAGTTATTAAAGGAGTCATTAAGTGGATTGAGATCTGATCAACCTTATTTTGAAAAATTAGGTAAAAAAATGAAAATAAACAACCAGAAAGAATTTAAATTAATTTTTATTTAGGGTGAATAATTACAAAATCACCTTAATAGCTGAAATTATGAGCGGTATTTGCGGATTTAATAGAGAAAATAAGAACCTTTTAAAGTTAATGCTGGAATCCATTAAACATCGAGGTCTAGATGATGAAGGTTTCTATCTTGATACAGATCTATCTATTGGAATACGAATTGCAATATTAAAAAGTAGTACATCAAAACAACCAATACATAATGAAAATGAGGATATATCGCTTGTATGTGATGGAGAAATTTATAATTTTTTAGAATTAAAAACAGATTTAGAGAAAAAAGGTCATAATTTTAACACTGATATTAGTTCTGAAATAATAATTCATGCTTACGAAGAATGGGGCGAAGAATGTTTTGATAAGTTTCGAGGTGTTTTTAGTTTATGTTTATATGATTCGAGAAAACATTTACTTATTTTAGCGAGAGATCATATTGGCATTAGGACACTCTATTATTATTTCGATGGGGAAATATTCATATTTGGTTCAGAGATAAAATGTTTATTCCATCATAATATAAAAAGAGAAATTTATAAAGATGGTTTTAGTCAATATCTTTCACTAAGATATGTACCCTTTGATAAAACATTATTTAAAGGAATTAAAAGAGTACCAAATTCAAGTTATTTAAAATTTGATTTAAAAACTAAACAATTAGAAATTAAGAGATACTGGGATTTTATCATTAATGTAAACAAAGAAAAATCAGAAGCTCAATTTATTCAAGAATTAAAAAATTTAATATTTGAAAGCGTTAAAGTTCGCTTAGTAAAGGACATTCCAATTGGTGCATTTTTATCAGGGGGTATTGATTCATCTTCAGTTGTCGGTGTATTAAGTAGTTTAGTTGATAAGCCTATCAAGACATTTTCAGTAAGATTTGAAGAAGGTGCTCCGGTAAATGAAACCAAACTTGCTCAAATCGTTGCAGAAAGAAATGGTACTGAACATACAGAACTACTTATAAAATCAGATATTGTTGACTTTATACCTAAAATTTCTTGGCATAATGATGATTTATTTGCTGACGGTGCAATTATTCCAGTTTATTTGATGGGAAAGGAGGTTAAAGAACATTTAAATTTAGTCTTTACAGGAGACGGTGCTGATGAGGTATTTGCGGGATATTCTGTGTATTACCGTCCACAATATTTCAAATATTCAAAATGTTTACCTCAAACATTAATAAACTTAAGCAAGAAATTTTATAATTATATCCCTTTTCAAAAGCTTCGAATGGGAATTGATTATCTTGATAGCACTAAAAGTTTAAAGGATCAATATATGAGAGCTATATTCACAATTTCTGATTTAGAGAAGAATAATGTTATTCCTTTTAAAGCTCAAAAAGTTGAGCCACTAATAAGAAATACATTTCAAAAAGATTTAGATGTTGTTAATCAATTTACAATATGGGATTTAAAATATCAATTACCAAGTCAATATAATGTAAAGGCTGATAGAGCACTTTCAGCAGCTTCTTTAACAGGAAGAATACCATTATTAGATAGAGATATTGTTGCATGGTCATTAACGATTCCGTCTAACTTAAAACTAAAGGGAAATATTGAAAAATATATTCTGAGAATGGCAATGAAAGATTATGTACCTCCAGAAATTATAAAAAGAAGAAAATTAGGATTTAGTACACCAATTAATCTTTGGCTAAACAAGGGATTAAAAGAAATATCAGGAGAGCTTTTAGAGAGATTATCAAAAAGATCTAAGCTAATCAAACCAGTATATGTGAAAATGATTAAAAAACGGCGCTTAAATAGATTATTTGAATCACAAGCATGGAACCTAATTATGTTTGAATTATGGTATGAGACATTTATAGAGAATGATGGATTAAATCCTATAAACCTATATTAATTCTGTTAAAAATTTAAATCAATGTCTATGAAAAGTACAGAACAATTTAAAAGAAATCTAAAAAACAAAATTGATGGGATATCATTTTCATTTGGGGAGAATTGGAAAAAATATTTAAATTCACTCACTATTGAAAAAATTCAAATTATTAAACAGAACTTAAAAGATTTTTTAGGTAACATCAAAGGTAAAACTTGTGTAGATATTGGAAGTGGGAGTGGGTTATTTTCATATTCTATGTACGCTCTAGGTGCTAAGGAGGTTACTAGCTTTGATATAGATCCATTTTCAGTACAATGCGCCAATTATTTAAAAAGTAAAGTAAAAAATCCTGAGAGATGGAATATTTACCAAGGTTCTATTTTAGACAAAATATTTATTTCGCAAATTGGTAAATATGACATTGTATATTCATGGGGAGTTCTCCATCATACTGGTAATATGTGGGAAGCCATTAAAAAAGCAGCATCGTTAGTAAATGATAATGGAATTTTTTTTTTAGCAATTTATAATAAAACCAAAGGATCGAGATTCTGGTTAAAAGTAAAAAAAATTTATAACTTATCACCCAAAATTGGTAAAAAATTAATGAATTTTCTATTATTTTCTGCTATGTATTTTATACTACCCTTATTATCATTAAAAAATCCTTTGATTAGACTTAAAAATTATAAAAATAATAGAGGCATGGACCCAATGACAGATGTTAAGGATTGGTTGGGAGGATACCCTTTTGAGGTTGCAACATTTAAAGAAATTGTAACTTTTCTTAACAGAATTGATCAAAATTTCAGATTAGTAAAATTTAATAAAGTAAATCCTGGTGTAAACGCAAATAATGAACTAGTTTTTAAAAAAGAAAAATAATATTTTTAATTAAAATGGATTAATCAATTGAATGAAAATTCTAATTTATTCTTATAATTTCCTTCCAAAAAACCGAGGTGGAATGGAGAAATTTATATTTTCCTTAGTGCAGAGACTTAAAAAAAATCATGAAATTAGCTTATTATTACCTAAACGGCATAATATCTGTATTAGCGGTATTAAAATTTATCATATCTGTGAAATATTTCCAAATTATAATAGAGACGATTTAAGTCGCTTAATATTACTTATTAAAGACCTAATAAAATTCTTATCGAATATTATATCTACGTCTATTGTATTACCACGTGTTTTAAAAAAAAATAAAATTCAAATTGTTACTGTATTTCAACCATCTATTTACTCTACTTTAGTTAACTTTATTGCGTTGTTATTTAAAAAGAGAACATGTATTAGCTTACGAGGTATTGAAGGAGATGTGAATTTTTTTTATCAGTTATCAATGGATTCAACCTTTCTATTTTCAAGAGCTGTAATTATTAATTCAAAAGACTTGTTTGATAGATATTTAAAAACTACATATATTCCTAGGGTTTTATTTTCAAATAAAAAAGTTTATTATCTTCCTAATGGGATAAATGTTGACTATTGGAAACCAGATAAAACTGATGAAATCAGTAAAGAGTCAGATTTAGTATTTGTAGGAAACCTCACGGATAAATCTCAAATTAAAAATAAGGGAATTAAATTTTTATATGAAGCAATTAAAATTCTAAGAGAAAATAATAATTTGAATTTGAAGGTATTGGTTATCGGACATGCTAATATGTATTTATTAAAGAAAACGATCGCACCTGATATTGAAAAATATTTTAATTTTTACGGTTTCTTAGAAAATTACAACACATTAAAAAGTAAAATTCAAAAGAGTAAAATATTTGTATTACCATCTGTTTCCGAAGGGATGCCAAATAGCTTAATGGAAGCTATGGCTCTGGAGATGCCTTGTATTGCTAGCAATGTAGGGGGAGTACCTGAACTAATTGAACATAATGTTGATGGATTAATTTTTGAACCCAAAAATTCAAAAAAATTCGCTGATTTAATTCGATTATTACTTGAAGATGAAAATCTTCAAAAAAAATTAGGTATTAATGCGAGGAAAAAAATGACAAATAAGTTTAATTGGAATCAAATTATAAAAAAATTGGAAATTCTCTATGGAAAACTTTAATAAAAGAATAGTATCAATTTCAATGTGAATATAATTTTATCCATTTCTTTCCGATAACATTTATATCAAATTGGTTCAGTATTTTTTTTTTTGCTTTTTCCATCAATTCTGATCGTTGTATTTTTGATAAATTAAAAAAATTTACTAGATTTTTTTCAATATTAACAATATCTCCCGGATTAACAATATATCCAGTATTCCCAATTATATTTTTAATTTCGCCTACATTTGTTCCTAAACAAGGGACATTTGAAGCCATTGCTTCTAATATTACATTAGGGCTTCCCTCTACATAAGATGTAAGAGCAAGCAGATCCGCAATAGCTAAAAAGTCCTTAATATCATCTCTCTTACCTAGAAATATTACATTTTCCTCTAAATTAAATTCTCTAATTTTTTTTTTTAAGAGATCAGCGTATTTTCCTTCTCCAATGAAAAGCAACTTAAATTTCTCCGTTTTCTTTTTTTCTTTTAAATTTTTTAAGAAATTTTGAAATGCAATTAAGAAATCAATCATTCCAGATACTTTTTGGAGAAAAATCATATATCCAATATACAGAATAACTTCATCGTCGGTTTTTAAAAAAAGATCAAGATTTAAGCTTTCTATCAAAACCTTTCTCTCCGCTTCCGTCGATACATGGAAATGTTCTGAATTTTCAATTGCGTTTGGCATCCAGCAAAGATTTTTTAATTTATATTTTTTATTTAAAAAATTTACAATTTTTCTACTCATTAAAATGGTTTTTTTTGAGTTATATGCAATAAGATTAATATCTAAGTTAAATAAGAAAGAATATGGGTAATCTGTACCATGGATTGAATAAATATATGGTATTTTAAATATTTTGGATAAAAAGTAAGCAATGAATCCTGAAGGCAATGGTGAATGAGCATGTATTAAGTCGATTTTAAATGTCCTTCTAATTTTGATAGCTTTTAAAAATCCATAAATAACAAATTTAAAAAAAAAAAATATTCGCGTAATTAGTCCTGCATTAATTCTGGGAGCTTGAAATGGTAAATGATAAATTTCAAAATTATCATTAATTTTTTTATTTTTAAAAAATGAATTACTTTTTAATTTACAAGCAATATTAATAGTTTTAATTTTATTTTTTGAACAATATTTAGATAAAAGATATGCCTGCTTAGCTGGTCCACCAATATCTGGAAAATTTCTAGTGCTAATCCTTAAAATTTGCAATATTTTAATTAATAAAATTGTATTTCTTGATGAAAATATTTTTGCTTTTTATTAAAAATTGATGATATAATAAAAAATATGGTTTTTTAATTATAAGCTATTTTAAGAAAGATTTTATTATAAAAAAGGATTCAGAATAATCAGTTTCCACTAGCATACATCAATACTTTTCTAATTTGACAATTTAAACAATCCAATTTTGCTTTATCTTGAGTTCTTATTACCTAAGTGGATTAGAAGACTTTTATCTATCAAAGAAGAAGAGCAATTATATTTTTTATTAAAACATACTTGATTTTTTTAAATTATATTGATAAACCATAATAAAATATCAACGAAAATTGAATTATAACCAGAAAAAAACCATAATTTTAATATAAAGATTAATATTGTTAATTTATATTTTCACATTTGGACGATATATTCAGAAATATGAAGAATTTTTATAACTCCTTTTGGAAAATAATGATTCTATTGAAATACAGAATTTATTTTTTTCTTTTTTTAATTTCAATATTTAGCATTTTATTCATCAATTTAAACTACATTATAATTGAAAGTATTGAATGGATTTCAACAAATTTATTTCTATCATTACTTTTTAAATTCTTAACAGCATTTAGCTCGATTTTTACAATACTATTTTTACCCACATATCCTATTTTTTTTATTTTACTTAAGAACAAGGCTTTAAATTTTCGAGAAAAACTAGGGATTACAATCGTATCTAATTTATCATTTTATATTATAATCGGATATATTGGCTCATACTTTAATTTACCAATAACATTTGAATATTTCTTCTTTACTTTGATACTAGCTTACTTTTCAATTCTCTTAATAGTGATATTTCATGGTTATTATCGAGGAACAGGTTCCATTCTTAAAAGAGAAAAAAGTTTAGATTATAAACAAATAAGTAACGAGAAATTTTCTTTAAGTAATTATATTAAAAGAAATATCTCTTTAAATGCGATTTTATTAAGCATTTTTATCATATTAATTTGTATATTAAATGTTGTTAATACAAGTATTTTTTCAGGAACAGATGCATGGCTACATATTTCAATTGTCAAATACATAACTAAAATCAACTATGTTCCAATGAATTCGTATTTTGGCACATTAGGACTGCATTTATTTGGAGCAGTTATTCACTTTTTTTCTGGATTGGATTTAATATTACTACCGAAATATTTTTGTTTCTATACTATTCCCTTATCATCATTATTAGTATACAATCTTTTAATGAGGATATTTAAAAACAAGAATTTAGCTAATTTTGGAGTCTTTTTATTAATTTCATCATTTGGATTTTCTTGGGTTATGATGGTTCAATTCTGGCCATCGGGCATTGCTTTAATACAAGGATTAGTTATATTTTTTATTCTTTATGTGAGATTACAAGGATTAATTAAAGAACAAATCCCAAAAAAGGAAGAAATTTTCTCAAATATATTATTTTCATACATTTTGTTAATATTTATATTTATAAGCTCTTTTCTAACTCATTCATTACTAACAATGATTTTAGTAATCTCTTATTTATGGGTTTATTTAATATATTTTGTAAAAAATTATCGAAGGGGTTTTGATTTATTACTTTTAATATTGTTTTTCAGTATTTTTTTAATTTTTTACTATTTCAATATCAGTACAGGTCATTTTCAGGCTTATGATCCTTTTAGGATTATACCATGGTATTATCTACTTTATGGAGCCTTAGCTTTTGTATTTGTTGTAGCATTAATTCTAGTACATTATCGAAAAATAATGGATTTTTCTAGGGGAATATTTTTATTAATAATAACTGGTAAGAAAAAAAGAGTTTATAAAAAAATAGAAGATAGATATATATTTCCATTAATTTTTGGGTTAATAATTATTCTCTCTATTGTTTTTACTCTTTTTAATCTAACAGTTTTTAATATTTCTATTACATACGTTATTTATTTTATAGATATGTTAATTATTAGTTCCTTTGCGATATGGGGATTATTAATTTTCCAATATAAACCAAGAGGTAAGCCTTTGTTTTTATGGGGACTAGCATTAGATTTGATGTTTTTATTAATGTTTTTATATGAAGCGATGGTTGGAATGACTACTTTCTTTTTAAGAGTATTTTATTTAACTACAATAATAATTACAATAGGGTTTGTTTCTTACCTGTATAAATTATTAAAAACTAACTCTTTCCAAAAGAGAAAATTCAAAATATTTTTAATTTCAGTTATTATTTTTTCAGTCTATACCCAGAATTTACTTGATTCAACTAACATAGATATTTTTAATTTAAGAGAACGAGAAGTGAATTCTATACGATGGTATTCAAATTATACTTCTAATGAAGAAGTGATCATTTCTAAAAATGGTTGGCATGCAATTTTTATGTATTATGATTATCCTTTTGAAGAAAAAAATAAAGAGCTTACTTTAGAATCAATTCATTACTTTTTAATAGTAGATAACCAATTTATTCATCCAAATTTACACATTTCCAATGGTTCAAACATACTAAAAAATTTGAAATCAGTATATGATACAGAAGTAGTTTTAGTTTTACCCAAAGATTACTATTCACCACTTAACTGGAGATTTTTTGACCAACTTAGTGAAGAGGAAATAGAAGCTTATTACAATTTAGAGTATTTGAACAGAATTTTTTCAGTTAAAGGAGAAAATGGTGAAGAAACACCCTATTATTGGGTTATTTAATTGAATTCTACTCTTACTTACTCATCAAACTTTCAATTTGATGAACATATTAATCTTTTACGTTTTTCCGTAAAGAGTTTTTTATAAAAAGAAAAAATTGTTGCAGATGAAGGAACATCGCTTTGGGAGGCTTTGAAAAGTAATAATGCTGGTCCTAATGATGATAATGTGGATTATTATCAAAAACTTTAGAAATTTAATTTCGTGTAAATTTTTTTAAGAAACCTAAAATCTTTTTTATTATTTTATCAAAAGATCTATCTTTTTGAAAATATGATTCAAAATATATGATATCGGAAGAGGTAACAGTTTTTAGTAATACGTTCATTAGTAAAAAGAGTAAAAGGAAGGATATAATGGACAGAAGATCAAAATTTTTAATAAGGGATAAGCCTATCCTATCGAGTAGAATTAGACTTGCATCTTTAAATATATATTCTTTTAACAGCATAGTGATAACCAATGATGTAAAGAACGTAAGGTACTGAACTATAATTTTTTTTATGTTCAGTTTAATCTTTGCGAATCTATAAGTTGCATATATTTGAATTACTATAGAAATAATATTTCCGACAATTAATCCATAAATTATTGCTCCTTCCACTCCAAGATAAATTAACCCGATAAAAAACAAGGGGATAGTGAATGCCATGTATATTATTTTCAAGATTAACGAGATTTTAACTTTATGTTGAGCGTTGAGATATGTTTGAAGGTATAATCCCAAAACCTTAAAAATTGAAGCAATTACCATTAATTTGAGGAGATTTGAATAAATAAGACGGTCTTCAAGAAACACAAAGTCTATTGTAAATTCCACGCTGAAGAATAAAATTCCTGAAATAAGTAAGAGTAGAAATAATGTCATTTTGTAAGCAATTCTATAGACTAAACTAGCTTGTTCGTAATTTTGTTGTGCATTTAGCGTTGTTAAAGATGTTAATAAGGGAAAGTTGAAGGATGTTGTAGAATAATCACTAATTTTTTGGTAATTGAAAGAGATGTTATAGCCCATAACAATGTCAGAGGATTTAAAGAATCCAATTCCTTGAATTTGAGCTTCTTTCCAAAGCCTATCAATAAGATCAGTTAATCCAATATAACTCCCGTATTTAAACGTTTTAGAAAGATCACTTTTAAATGAATCTGGTTCATTTCCACTAGGTTCAATTCTGTAAATCATAACAAAAATGAATAAAAAGTTAAGTATAAAGGGAACCAAACCAGAGATCAATATTATTAATGCAACCATTTCTATCTGGATGTTTTTTCTTAGAAGGAAGTATAAAAGTAAAGGAATAATATGTATCGCATTCTTTACGATTAAAAAGAATAGATTGTAATTAAATCTACTAAAACCTCTGTTTATTGCATCTAAAATATAATTTAAGCTATTAATAAAAATCAAAGGGGACATTATGTACAAGAGAGAGACCCTATCTTCTAAACTAATCTGAAATATCTCCCCAAACAATATAAAAAAAAGTAAACTTATGATAAACACGGGAACAAGAAAGATTAACTTGATTATAATCGAATTTTTAATTAGAGATTTTATTTTTGATTTTTCTTTTAGCACCAAATAATGTGGAATATAATAATTTAGAGCAAAATTTAAGCCAGGAGGTAATAGTGATGAAATAGTAACAATAATCATGATAAAAGATGTTGCGATTATTAAAAAACCCCAAATATCATCTTGAAAGCGAAATAACCGTGCCATTAGAAATGAGTATACAAATGTAAAAAAAAGTGAACTATAATTTAACAAAAAAGAAAAAACTGTGTTGGTTGCTAAATTTCTGTATTCTTGATTATCACTTGGTAGTTGATCCTTTGAATTATTTTCCATGTTGAAAATAGAACATTTAATTATAATACAAAAATTTGAAAAAGAAAAGAATGAATTTCAAATTAAGTTTATGATAGATTTTGGATTGATTTGAAATTGATTTAATGAATTATTAGAGATGTTTTTTTGATTTTTATTTATTTCCTTCAAATTTTAGACTTTCTTTCTTAAACTTTATTACTTCGCGTTTTTCAATGGAGAGCCATAATGATTTTTTACCAACTATATATTCACTTTTAGGAAGTTTCCATATAAGATAGGTAAAAATTATACACATGATATAAACTAAAATAAAATAAAGAATAGATATTAGAAATGCATCAAATCGAGAATTTGCTTCTCGCCATGGATCGATATCTATTCCAAAGAAGTTTAAGAAAATCAATGAAACAACTTGCATGAAAAATCTATGGGAAAGGAAAAGTCCAAGCGAGAATTGGCCATTAAGATAGAGAAATTTTGAGAAATACCCAAAGATTCTTCCTTCAAAATTGAGTTTTTTTGTAGTAAAATCATGCTCCAATTGAAAGCTTTCGGTATCTACATGATCCTTTGCAATGATTGGACTCACATATATTCTTCTTTGACTGAAAACCATTAGGAGGAAAAAAATAGTTATAATATTGTTTAAAATCCAGGCTGCTGGTTTGCGAGGATAAGTTTGAACTACAAAATAAGGAAGTGTAGCAAATGAAATTAAGAATAATATTGATATGGTGATTTTGAAATATACATTTTTTCTGAGAAAATTTTGTATTTCCTTCCAATAATATGCAACATTAATTCCAATTAAGAAATATATGAACCATTGACCAAAATGTAGATAAAAAAAGACAATATCCGTAAAAAGATCGCCAATTAAATAACTCAGCAACATTAGAATTACAATTCCAATTATTAGAATTTGCTGCATTCTAAAACTTAATTTCTTATATCGTTTTAAAATTAAAGGATAAAGGAAGTATAATTGAAAAACCACAAAGATGTACCAAATGGTTAAAACCGCACCTATTGGTGTTCTAACAAGGAATTCTAATAAAAAAAAACCAAAAAATTCTTTATCAAAATCAGAAATTAAAAAGTATAGAAACGACCAAATCAAGTAGAGAGGCAAAAGTGTGAAAATTCTTTTCTTATAAAATGATTTTGTATTTATTGATTCAATTGACTTACCATATTTCAATGTTAATGAAAAGCCCGAGATAAAGAAAAAAACCGGAACAGCGAAAAACGTCCAACCATGGAACCAAATATCTGGAAAATTTCCTGAATCCGCATACCAAAACACTTTAGTATGTCTTAACATGATGATTATAATAGATAATCCTCTAAGACAGTCAATTTCATGTTGATATTTAACAGTTTCTCCCATATCTACTCAATTTAATTTAGAAATTTATAAATAACTATAGATTTTTATTCTTTAAAAAGTTAAAACTCAATTATATGATTAAAAGGAAAAAGTACTACAATTGAAAGTAAAAAAACACAAATAAATAATGTGAATAGTTTCAATTTTATAATTTTTATTTAACATAATTTTTTTTCTTTCGTTATAATATAATTAGAAAATTTGAAGAAATGAGGAAACATTGAGGTAAGAACCTTTTTTAATTAATTCGTAAGAGAAGTTATTTTTAATAAGTTTGATTTTTACTTCTAATTAATTTTTTTACCTTTAATTAAAATATATGAACCAAAATGTTTATAATCTTGAGTGAAAACTTCTTTTTCAATTTGGAAATCGAAAAGATTCTCCATTGCTTCTTTTACTATTTTTTTATTTAACACGATTGGTTCATTTACAGTAGGTTTTTTATTAAAATTAAGTTGGAATATAATAGATCCTTCAGGCTTAATAATTCTATGAATTTCTTTAATAGATTTATTAAAATTGTCAACATGGTCCAAGGCATTGTGGGAAATTACAAAATCAGCAAATTTGTTGCTTAATGGCATATCCTCAGCGCCAGCATGTAAATATACCATATCCTGTTTATCGACATTAAAATTTCGACGATAGAAATTCGCGAAAGGATCGACCCCTACTTTCAATCTAGCATTAAAATAGTGAAGTGTACCACGAGGCCCACATCCTATATCTACGACAATTTTCTCTTTAAAGGTGTTTTTATCTATCTTTAAATGTTTACAGTATCTCACATAAATCGTTTTTAGAGATGATTCCTGGTTATACTTATCTTTTCCCCCTAAATTATATTCAATCCACCAATAACTCATAACCGAAAAAAACTTGATTCTTTTCCAAATAGATTTAGGAAAAAAAGGAATTATATAATTCAAAAAGGTGAAATATGATTTTATAACCTTTCTAATAATTTTAGTGGTAAGACTCAATTTATAACGCCACTTTCGAAATTAAATAAAGATATTTATTCCAAAATTTATTAAATGACAATTATAGATAAAAATCTTCTTGCTTATTATATCCATTATCATAGATCCATAAGATTTTACTAGAACCATATTATAAATATTGAAAGCTAGAACAATAGTTAAATAAGAGCTATAAAACACATTTGCAATACAATTATGTTACATTTTTTAAATTTACTAAACTAAATTACTTTTCTTTTTTTAATAGACAACTAAATAGGTTTTTTACCAATAATATTAGCACTTTTATGAAGTTTCCACATTATGGAAGTAAAAAATAAGTATAAAAAATAAACTAAAACGAAGTGAGTATGCCTTAACATAACAGTAAGAATAGATAAGCCTCTTAGACAATCAATGTCATGTTGATATTAAAAAAATTCATCCACTTTTATGTCAATCCTTTATAAATCAATTTATGATTAGAAATTTTTATTTTTAGAAAAGCTAAATCTTATTTCTATGATTAAAATTATAAATTATCCAATTTTTTTAAATATAAACATTATTTTTTGATATAAAATGCCAAGAGAAAGCTTTAAGGAATTTAAGCTGATTATTCAAGGAAGTAAACTTGAAAAACGAAGGAAGAAAAAAGATTGGTGGCATTCTGTATTTACGTTTTTCTCACGATACATAACTTGGATACTGGTAAAGACACCAATAACAGCAAATTTTATAACTATCACTGGGCTTTTGATTGGTTTAACAGGATTATTGTTCATCGCAGTAGGAAATAAGCTTTTCATTATTGTAGGCTTTATTCTTCTGTATATCTATTATATTTCTGATGAGGTTGATGGAGAAGTGGCAAGATATAAAAAGCAAACTTCCCTGCGAGGAATATATTATGATGAGGTTGCCCATTTATTCTTTCAGGGATGGTTTTTCTTTTCATTTACATATAGCATCTATAGGATCAATTCTGAATTTCTTTACATAATTTTTGGTGTTATCGCCACATTTTTCCTTCTAGGGATAAGAACTGTTAGAAAAATCTCAATAATCGCGTTTGCTAAAGGAGAAACTAAAAAAGGAGTTAAGGAAGTTGATGATATTGATAATACTCCATCTCCCCCAAAAACATTTTTCCAGAAGTTAAGAAGTGTTTTTATTAATCTTATTAATGCATTCAGTCATACTCATCTTACTACAACCGTCTTTTTTATTGGATTCTTACTCTTTTTCAATTTTAATACTATTATGATATTAGAGATTATTACAATTGCATATGTGGTCTTTTTACTCTTAGTATTTTCTACTTATATGGTGTTAAAAGGAAAAAATATCGAAAAAGATGTACAAAAACTAGGAGACAAGAATACTTTGAAATCTGAGTAATTAGAACTAGGTGTGAAAATGAATATAATCTGGATTGTCACTGATTCAATTTGTAATTACGAACGAGCAGACTTACATGGTTTACTTCCAGTCTATAAAGAATTAAAAAATGCTAATGAGGGTTTCTATTTCGATAATTGTCTTTCTCAATTTCCTTCAACAAATTTATCGCTTTTCTCATTTTTAACAGGAAGGTTTCCCTATTATATATTTCCTGATTATTATCGCTCAATTGAAAACCTACCCATCTTAAAATACCAGAATTTTATAGAACCCTTAAAGAAGGAGGATTATAAAGTTGAATCAATTATCTTCGGTAGAGAACAAGCTGTAATTCTAAAAGATATCCTTAACCCTTTTTATGAACATGATATGTACAAAGGAGACCATTGGTTGGATGCTAAGGAAGTTTATCAATATTTCATCCAGAAAGTTGAGAAATTCGATCCGAGTGAAAAGAATTTTTTATTCACCTTTTTCAGGCCAAGTGGTCCAAAAACTAATCACTATTTAAGAGAGATTATCAAATACTTAAAAGAGAACAATTATTGGGAAAATTCTGTAATTATTATCAATTCTGATCATGGTTTTTACGATAAGAATTTATATAAGAAAACAAAATTATTACATTTTGACGATATTCACCAATCTTCAATGCAACCTATTTTATTTATAAAATTACCTTCAAAATTGACCTCCTCTTCCTCAAGACTTATTGAAGAAAGAGTTTATCTGATTGATCTGATGGAAACTGTTCTTGATTACCTCAATATCAATATATCATATGAACGAGACTCATCTTCATTTAGAGAGTTAATCGAGAAGAGAGTTGATGTAAATAAGAAGAGATCCATCCGTGGAGATTGTTATTTAATGTTTCAGGCAGTTAAAAGAACTATGATAATTAAATCCAATTGGAAACTAGTCAATAATAATGGGATATTTTCATTGTATAATTTAACTGAAGATCATTTAGAAAAGGAAGACGTTAAAAGCGATCATAATAAAATATTTAATGAATTATATCAGTTTTATTTAAAATCTGAATTAAAAGCATATAAAACATTTCAATCGTTATTACTTTCTCTCTTTGAGAAGAGTGTTTTACCTAAATTAAAATCAGAAAATCTAATTATTCCAAAACAATTTCCACCTCAATTAGTCAGATTCCTTAAGGAAAACCTTGGACAATACAATACAATCATCAATAATCCGGGAATAAGTAAACTTAATTTAAGTGATAAGCAAAATTGTATAACCATACTTTTTTATAACAGATTAACAGGGATAGGTATAAAAAAATTAATGCGAAAATACAAAAAGTATACAAAAAGATTCATAATCTTAGATACAGAATTAAATGAAGTTTCTAATCAATTAAATCAAACTGGATACTTAAAATTTGTACTGAGGTCAGTTTGGGCTCGGAGAAAACTCTTATTCCAGAGGTGGAAAGAGATTGTAGTTTGGATTTTATATTTCCCATTATATTTCAACAAACATGCAAGAAAGTACTACAAATAACTAAAGTTTGCCTGCATTGAGCAATTATCCTAATGATTTGTGGTAGATTTCATTTCAATTAAGGCTTTTCGCAAAGATTAAATGTTTCTTTTATAATAATTCCTGTTTTTCTCTCAAGATCTTATTGAAATATAAAAAAAATTTCTTTTGACTTTCCTAAGAGTTTTAATTGAATAAAGAATAAGAAAAGAAAGATATTTAAAGTTAGGGAAAAATTAACTTAAATACCTAATAAAAAAATGAAGATCTAATCAATTTACCTATATAAAAATTCATGAGATTCTATTTAACTAAAAAAACTTATAAAAATCAAATTCCTAAAAGTTTTTATAGGTAAATGAACTTGTAAGGTTAATAAACTATTTATGTAGTTATATGCCGAAACAAAAATATTCCGATCTTGAAGTAATTAAGAAAATTTATGAGAGTGTCAAAAAAATCGGATATAAAAAAACATCTGAAAAATTTAATGAGCATATTTCACTTCTAGAGCGAATTGTAAGACGATATGAAGAAAACAAGGAAGTAAAAGAGATGAAAGTAATTATTATTGCAGCCGGGATGGGATCTCGATTAAATGAAATGACCAAATATCTCCCAAAACCATTATTAGAAATCGAAGATGGTAAATCTATTATTGAACGAGAGATTGAAACACTTCGAGCAGTGGGATTTGAAGACATTGTCATTGTTCGAGGATATCAGAAGGATAAATTTACAATTCCCAATGT
>JAHLWT010000317.1 GCA_019057775.1 Promethearchaeota archaeon | reverse complement strand
CCAATTGGGTTATTGGGAATTAAAGATTTGGAGTGGAAGTAAACGAAATTATTCCCCGCCCGAACGTATCGTTCGGTACGGGCGGGCATCAAGACAAATAAAACTCAAATTCCAATGACCAAAAAATCAAACAAATTCTTGTATCTGTGCTGTTTGGGTTTTGTGTTTTCCAACATTGGATATTATTTGTTATTTGTTTTTTGAGATTTGTTATTTGTTTATAAACGAAATATAGAGTTTATAGACAGGCTCTAATCAGTGTGTTGGGGTGAATAAATTGAGTCCACTCCGAAAAGTATTAAACTACGAATTTTGCCACTAAGACACCAAGATTCACAAAGAAAAGAAATCCAGAACCTTAAGCTTAGTGTTTCTTTGTGCCTTTGAGTCTTTTGCCATAGGCATCCCTTTGGGAGTGGCGAGAAAATTACTTTTCGGAGGGGGCTCAAAAGTTATAAGTTAATTGTATGAAAGAAAAATCCTTGTCCTCGAAAGTAAAAACTTTATTAGCTGGTCAAAAAAAAACCTGGGAATTATTAAAAAATAACTACGAACAGCTAAGCCAGGTTAAGGTCAGGACTTTTACCTTTCATGACTTTAAAATTGAGATCCAATTTAATCCAGGCAGAATTATCTCATCATCGGCTAAAGTTGATAAACGATCGATTCAGGAAAGAAAATGTTTTTTATGTATAGAAAATTTACCTGAAGTACAACGAAAGTTGGCATTTGGCAAGGATTACTTAATACTATGTAATCCATATCCCATTTTCAGAGAACACTTTACAATACCAAAACTTAATCATATACCACAGGCGATAAAAGGAAATTTTGAGGCGATGCTGGATATAAGTAAAGAACTGGATGCCTTAACTGTTTTCTATAATGGCCCTGAGTGTGGCGCATCAGCTCCGGATCACTTTCATTTTCAGGCAGGAAATAAATTCTTTATGCCTGTCGAGAACGAATATGAAAATTTCAAGCAGAAAGCTGGTGAAGCATGGTTTATCAACGAAACAATATCTGTTTACGGAATAAAAGATTACCTGAGAAAATTTGTTTCCCTTGAGTCAAATAATAAATCAAGCTTGCTGAAAACATTCAATTTAATTTATGCTGAGCTTGAAACAAAGGCTCCTTCCGGTCAGGAGCCTTTGTTAAATATACTGGCTTCTTTCCATGAAAAAAGGTGGAGAATTATCCTTTTCCCACGCAGCAAACACCGACCATCACAATACTTTGATAAAGGAACTGAAAACATATTAATTAGTCCTGCTGCTGCTGATATGGGTGGAGTTTTCATTATTCCGCAGAAAAAAGATTTTTATAAAATAACTAAAGACGATATTATTGATATTTTCAGGCAGGTTTCCGTTTCTGACAGGTATTTTAAAGATCTGAAAACAGCCGTTCAGAAAAGAATCACATAACTATAATGATAGAACCAATTGTCCATATAGGAATTATGGAAAAGAAAGAAATCTCTTTTGAGCTCCACGGCAGCTATTCCGCCACAGGATATAAAAAGGATTTTAAGGGTTTTTATAATGCAATATGTGAATTCGGAACCATTGATCTTACGGATGGAGATCAGGTATATCCGGTAAACGGAGAAATTACATTTTCGCCAATTGATTTCAATAACTCATATTTTTTACTAAAGAATGTTACGATAGGCATCTCATTTCATTGGGAGCGGAAAGAAGACCAACGATTTCAGGGCTCGTTGAAACTAGTAACAAATAACGATAAAATAATAGCCATAAACATTCTGCCGGTCGAACATTATCTGTTAAGTGTGATTTCTTCTGAAATGAGAGCAACCAGTTCAATGGAATTGCTTAAAGCCCATTCTGTTATTTCAAGGAGCTGGCTAATGGCACAAATAGAAAAAAGCAAAGAATTAAAAAGTTCATCAACTAAGTATCAATCTGAAACCAGGACTGATGAAGAACTGATAAAGTGGTACGACAGGGAAGATCACACACTTTTTCATGTTTGTGCTGACGACCATTGCCAAAGGTACCAGGGAATAACAAAAGCACATACCAAAACTGTTCATGATGCAATTACACAAACACATGGATTAGTGCTGGCTTACAACAATAAGATTTGCGACACACGTTTCTCTAAATCATGCGGAGGTATTAGTGAAACCTTTGAAAATGTATGGGAGCCTGTTAAACATCCTTACCTTACCAAAGTCGTTGACTATAAATCAGAAATCAAGAACTATGATCTTGATCTGACCAAAGAAAAAGCCGCCGACCAATGGATCAGAACTTCTCCTCCTGCGTTTTGTAACACGGCTGATAAAAGAATCCTTTCACAAGTTTTATTAGATTACGACCGGGAAACATCTGATTTCTACAGGTGGAGAATCGAATATACCCAGGTGGAAATAGCTGAAATAATCAGAAACAAATCAGGAACGGATTTTGGTAAAATAGTCGATCTTGTTCCGCTATCCAGGGGTGTTTCAGGAAGGATCATAAAACTTAAAATCGTTGGAACAAAAAAAATATTCATCATGGGGAAGGAACTTGAGATACGTAAGATCCTCTCTCCCACTCATCTTTATAGTTCTGCTTTTGTAGTTGACAGAAAAAATGTGGCCAACGGCATTCCACAAAAATTCATTCTCACTGGTGCAGGGTGGGGACATGGAGTAGGGCTTTGCCAAATCGGCGCCGCTGTAATGGGTGATAAAGGATATAATTTCGGAGATATTCTGCTACATTACTTCAAAGGTGCTCAGATTGATAAATATTATTAAAAGAATATGATCAAAAAAGAAAGAAGAAACCCATGGGCCTGGGTCCCTTCACTATATTTTGCTGAAGGCATTCCCTATATCATAGTAATGACCGTTTCTGTCATCATGTATAAACGGCTGGGTATTTCAAACGCAGATATTGCATTATATACAAGCTGGCTTTATTTACCATGGGTGATAAAACCTCTCTGGAGCCCGGTAATTGATATATTAAAAACCAAAAGATACTGGATTGTGATTATGCAGCTAATAGTAGGAGCCGGACTTGCTGGAGTTGCATTTACTATTCCTGCTCCAAATTTTTTCAGATATACATTAGCATTCTTCTGGTTACTGGCATTCAGTTCTGCCACACATGATATTGCCGCAGATGGTTTTTACATGCTGGGCCTGACAAAACATGAACAGGCATTTTTTGTTGGGATACGCAGCACATTTTATCGTTTTGCTATGCTTACCGGCCAGGGACTGTTGGTTATCCTGGCCGGTCATTTCGAGACCTCCACCGGACTTCCCCCGGTGGATATTGCAGTTTATTCAAAGCCGGATATTTCAGCAGTCCATATCTTCTCCCCCGATTCAGTTATTATTGATATTCAACAAGGAGAGCAAAGGATAGTTCGCGAAAACCAAACATTGAATATTGCTACATCAGTTATAGAAAAAAAGTATGCCGATTCATTAATTCTTTTAATAAACCAATGGAATATTAATCATGGCTTTTACTCTGATGATAAAACAAAAGAAACAGATCTCGAAAGAAAAACTTCATGGTGGAAGAAACATATCTCAAACAATCTGGAAAACTTTTTAAAAAATCATTTCTCGCCTGACAAAGACCTGGTAACCGATGTTTTTCCCGGGAACATCGGTTTTTCTTATTTTCATCTTTTCCGACCACCCGAAAAAGGCCGGGAAATAATTGTAACCTTTGGAAGAGAGAAGGGTGATAAAAGTATATCATTGATTGAAGGCAACAGATTTGTGTTTAATGATACGAATTGGAATGTGCCGGCATATTTTATTATACAATTAGACCCCAAACTGGAAAAAGTCTCTTCAGCTTCCTTTAAAGCACGGTCTGGTAATATTCCTTTTGCATGGGCTATAACTTTTACAATTCTTGCTGTTTTGTTTATCTTGTTCTTCATCTACCACAAATTCATTTTACCACATCCGAAATCCGATATTTCCGCGTTAGAAGTGCGAGACAACAGAGCCGGCTTTTTCAGGGAATATTTCACCACATTTGTTTCGTTCTTCAAAAAAAAGGAAATCGGAGTAATATTAGCCTTTCTGCTATTATACAGATTAGGGGAATCCCAGTTGGTAAAGCTTGCTTCCCCGTTTCTGCTGGATGCCCGTGAGTTCGATGGTTTAGGACTGACAACCGGAGAGCTTGGTCTTGTATATGGAACAGTTGGTATGCTTGCTCTGACCATCGGAGGGCTGCTGGGCGGGTTCCTGGCCGCACGTAACGGACTGAAATACTGGATATGGTGGATGATAATAGCTATGAACCTTCCTAATTTTGTATATGTGGTCCTTTCTTATTTACAGCCTGAATCGTTATTGTTGATCAATATCGCAGTAGCTACCGAACAATTCGGATATGGCTTCGGGTTTACAGCATTCATGCTATATATGATATATGTTTCGGAAGGAAAGCATAAAACAGCCCATTTTGCAATCACCACGGGATTTATGGCACTTGGAATGATGATTCCTGGCATGATTAGCGGATGGTTGCAGGAAATAATTGGTTATCAAAATTTCTTTATCTGGGTAATGATCTGTACAATTCCCGGTTTTATT
>JAHLWT010000316.1 GCA_019057775.1 Promethearchaeota archaeon | reverse complement strand
CTAGTGAAACCATCAAATGGGACAGCATACATTTTCGGAACTAATATCCTAAAAAAATCAGGTAAAATAAGGAGAAAGATTGGATTTCTACCTGAAAATGTGGGATTCTACCCAAATCTCACTGGAAGAAAGTTTTTAAAATTAATTACTAGTTTAAGGATTAGTGGTGAAGAGAATGATAACCAAGTTGAATCATATTTAGAGTGGAGTGGTATAAAAAAAAACTATTGGGATAAGGCTATTAAAACATATTCTAGAGGAATGCGGCAGCGATTAGGGTTAGCTCAAGCGTTTGCTGGAGACCCTAAAATAGTTTTTCTTGATGAACCATTATCTAATATTGATCCGATAGGGAGAGAGGAATTTATTCAAAAAATTCGATTGAAAAGAGAAGAAGGTATCACTGTAATTATTTCGAGCCATATTGTTCTTGAAATAGAACAAATAGCAGATTATGTAGCGATTATTGATGATGGTAAAATAAAAGCTTCTGATAAGATATATAATCTAGCTCAATTTCATGGATTTAAAGAATATGAGATAACGCGAATCAATTATAATGATAAAATGACCCTTGAAGAACTGTATGAGCTTTTAACCATTGAAAAAGACTTATTTTCTGACTTACCAAAAATTTTGAGTGAAAAAATCATTTTCAGAACTAATAATCCAGAGAAAATAGAGACATTAATAGCAAACTACACAGATTTTAATTTCACTCCTCTTAGTGGAACTTTAACTAAAATTTATAAACAAATAATTAAGGGAGAATTCCATGAAAAAAGATAATAAATCTCAATGTTCTCGATCTTATGAAAAACATTTATTCCTGTTTTATTTGAAAAAGAGAATTCTCTCAATTAAGTTCATTGTTTGCTTTATGTTATTATTGATTCCAATTTTCCAAATCTTGAATGATCTTGATTACAGAATTATAGACAATCAAAGAGAATTAGATAAGATGATATTTTGGGGAGATTTTATAGGATTTTATAGTATATTTGGTATGTTTTTACTGTTTATTCCTGTTATTGTTGCTGCGGATATTGTTTCGGGGGAATTTTCTAATAAATCTGCGATGTTAATTTATGCTACAGAGTCTAGACATAAAATTCTTACCATAAAGTCTTTAAGTTTAATGATTAGCATTTTTATTTTGATGTTATTTTATTTTTCTGCTTTTCTTATAATGATTTTCATTAAGACTGATTTATTAGTTTCAATCCATATTTTCTTGATGGGATTTTTATTTATATTCATAGTGATGATATTTTATTCATCATTCACTTTTATGGTTTCTGCGTTAACTCGTAGCGTTACACTTTCTTTCATTATCCCTTTTTTTTATTTGATCATTAATACCTTTTTAGAAGGTTTTGAATTAGGACTTCTTTCATTCTTTTCTTATACGTTGAGAGCATTTTATTTCTTTGAGAATTTAATTTTCTATGAACAAATTACATTAAGCACAGTAACAATCTTTTGTTTGATTGTTTTTTTTGGGGTATCAATAATGATTATGCTATTAACATTTTATATCTTCAACCAGCTAGATATTAGGGTTGATTAAGTTAAATTTAAATTACAAATTAAAGAAAATTAGAAAAAGTGATTAGGATTCATGCCTCGAAAGTTTCCATGGCTTACTTTATTTATACTATTATTTAGCACCTCTAGCATTTGCCTTTTATTTATACCGTATCCAGAGACTAAGCAATTAGATCCGGGATACCCTTTTATCGGACAACATCTTTCGCAAAATTCTTACACATATGACAGGGTTGAATTTCCATGGAGATCATTCAATCAAAAAATCTATCTAAACATTTCTGTGTTCTATGGAACAATTTCTCTTCAGGTTGTTGACAGATTTGAATTAACATCTTTTTTAAGGGGAGAACCTTATGATCCTTACTGGGAAATAGAAAATATAACTTTGTTTGAAACGACTATTCAAATAACTCCACCATTTCAAGGAGATGGCTTTATTTTATTTAAGGTTGAAGAAGTTGTTGGTGATGAAGAAGATTTGCTTCTTTATAGTAAGATAACAGTGTATTATTTGCGCTACGCTTCGAATTATGGGTTCTTTTTTCTTGGTCTTGCGGTTATATTGATTTCTTACTATGGATACATTAAATATAAAATGAAAAGTAAATATTAAATGATTTTCCGTAAAGAACTTCAGATTTTCGTATTCTGAATCTCCAGATTCGATTTTTGATATTAATTAATGTTATTCTACATAGGAAAATCTATTTGTAATACGTTAGAGGTATTTTTGTACTACGAAATAGAATATATATAGAAAGAGAAAAGGTCTCTTTCAATGTCAGTAAAATGGATAAATTAATTCAATAAAAGAAAAAGATAAGTGAAAAACAAAAAAATGTTTTAAACACATTAAGACTGTTAATACTTAAATCCCTTTTTTATTCATATAAATTCAAGATTAAACAATTTTTAATTTAAAAAAATTAAATATAATCTTAGGAGGGGCAAAAAGATGAAATATTGTAATAACTGTAAACAGTTGGTAGATCCACAAAAAATTTTTAGTACTGGGCTTCTCATAATTTTACTATTATGCTGTTTTGGTATTCCAGGTATAATTTATTACTTGACTCTAGAGAAAACATGTCCGATGTGCAATAGCACTAACTGGGGAATAAAGCCACAAGAAGTGAGACAACCTCAAATTCCACAAAAAGGAATTCAATTTTGTCCACAATGTGGTACCCCTCTTAGTGGAAAATTTTGTGAAGAATGTGGATATGAGTTTAAATTTTAAAATCAGTCAATAATTTTTTTTAATATTTTATTTTACATTATTCTTAATTTTGTTAAATATATTTGGAAGATTATTTTTTTCAAGATATTTGATAAAATCTTTGAATCCGGGGCAAATTTTCCAATTAAGAGAGTGTTGACATTTTTTGCAAGTAGAATAGAAGCTATAAGCATGGTATACAGTTAGAATTGTCATTAGTAAACTAAATATCCCTAAAAAGTATAAAAGGTTAATTATAAATAGATTTGGTAAAGTCCATATCCACCAAAACAAAAAAGCAGAACCAAGACCAATTAAAAATTTCTGAATTATTTTAATAATTTTTATTTTTGTTAAATTTAAAGGACTAAGAATAAAAGAAGCTAAAAAAATCATACTTGCCATAAGAAGAACTTTTGAATCTAAAACATTCACCAGTTTTGAGTAATATATTACAATTATCCCTATTATAGCAGTTGGAAATCCGATAAAACATCCAATACAGAATTTATATTTTCCAATTTTAAAAGTGTGATTTTCAAATGTTTTACAACTTGGATGATGACTTAATAATATTGGTTTAAAAATTTTAAGAAATAATACGAAATTATTAATTTTTCTCTTATTATTTTTTGACTCTAAAGATCTCATCGATACGCTTTATGAATCCGTCTATTTAACCTATCTATTATATCTCAGAAAGAAAATTGGTATGTAATATAATTAAAATATGTGTAATACAATAAAATGTTTTATGTAATACAATAAAAGAAAGAGAAAAGGCAACTAGGGAATTAAATTGACAAGCAAAAATAGATTGATGTGAGTCTTGATTAATTTCTAGAAACCTTATAAAAATAATTTTAAAATCCTGTATAAAAAGTTACTATTCTTTATATTAATTGGAAATAGGCAAATTTTCGTTTTATTTTAATATATAATTATCAACATTTTTGTAATACAGTAAGAACTAATTTTAAATAATTCGAAACATGATTGAATTATTCAAAGACAAATATGGAAAGGGTTTATGTGCTTTATGTGATTGGAAATTAGATTTTAGGAGAACCCATGTAATTATAGAAATAAAGGCAATATCCCCCTTTTTACTATTACTAGAGTCCCTAAAGAACCGGTTTTGATCTAAATTACCGAAAACGCCTAAGCTCATAATCTTTTCTACCTTCAATAAAAAAGTAAATCAATTCTATAAATGAAAAGCTTATAATTAGAAGTATAGGAGCTAGAATTATCAACCAGATACTGAAAGGTAATTTCGGAAATTCGATGGGCTCAAATGTAAGATTATAGACAAAATCTCCGTTGTTAAAATCTCCGAGAGATGAGTAAAAAGATGAAACTTTTGGATAATTTATATTCTTATTTTTTACATCAGCACATAAACCTTTATTGCTTAGTGTAGGTAAGCACAAAAGTAAAATAATTAAAGCAGATTATTAAATTTCGCAATATACTTATGTAATTCATTTAAGAGTCTCGCTAAATCGGCAGAAATATTAAAAAGGTTGCTTGAAAATTGGGGAATCTTGAAAGTGGAAAACGGAGAATCCCAAGAGAAAGATAAAATTGAGCTCGTATTTGGAAACGTTGCTGAAATCTTCACTAATAATGATGATATCGATTATTATTTTTTTGTTATAAACGCCGTTGTAGAGAAATTGGCATTCAATTATTTTCTGATAAAGTTAATTGGACAGAAGAAATTAAAGAAGAGAGAGCGTTAGGATACGGTAATTCCCAGAAATTAATTGTATTCTATTATAATGTTCCTACTTCCACATTACCCATATTATGGAGACGAGGAAAACATGAAGGAAAAGAATGGGAACCTTTGTTTCTTAGAAGGAATAAGTAATAAACCTAAAATACATTCTCAATCATTTAATATGTTTAACTAAAAATTTCTTAACCTTTTTTATTAACTCATCCTTCCGTATGGGATTAGACCACTCCTCAGAATTAAATAGATCTTCATGCTTCGCGTCTAATTGTAGACCAAATTTCGCAATAGCACAAAACGCACTTCGATAGAAATCTCTAAAGTCCTTTTTATTAATGAATTCATCCATAGCATCCTGAATCAATTATCTTTTCTTGTTTTATAAGTGTTAGCTCTTCAATTACTTAATAAATTATTAGAAAGTTCATTTTCTATTTTGTCATGTGAATTATGGGAAAACTTAAATATTTTCTTTACTATTTTTTTAATTGTTAAAAAAAGATCGGATAACCATGCCAAAAAATATATTCTTATACCTAATGCCGTTGAATCGGCTAAATACCTCAACCCTTAACCCTGTTATTAGATAAATACGTCTCCTCTTTTATAATTTCTTTGAGTCATGGTATCCGGTTCTTTACTACTCCTTTTTTCTAAGCAAAATATTGGGATTTTTGGGATCAATGAATCTCTTTTTTTATTTTTGAAATATATTTCTCATCTAGATCTATTTTTTTTTCTTTAATCAAATTTGATAAGGTATTTAAAATTAGATATTTTCCATACTTAGGAGTAAACTGATTTAACACTAATTTCTTTATAGTTTTGTATTTAAACTGTTTCTGAGTATGTTCAATATTACTTACTACATATCTATAAATTTCATTTTTTAACACACTTTTTATATTTTTATCATAGAATCGGGCTAATTTGAGCCCGTTGTAATTTACGGTAAGAAGGTTCCAATTTGGAATTTTATTGTAAGTGATGTTTCTTATAAAATATTTATCATAGTGAGAATGGAACATTTTTCGGTTCTTTTTTTTTGATGAAGGGGAAAAATGGAGAGCGAAGGGGGCGGAAATTGTGGTCTCGTGTTTATTAATATTTAGATTAACATAGTAAACTCTCCCCAAATATATTCTATGTAAGTAATTTTCCACTGTACTGATCTTGCTATCTTGAGTATTTTCAGGAAGTTTCGAGGAAGCAACACAGGAGCCCATTCCATGAAGTATCCATAACACGTATATACCTTTTTTATTATAATCTTCTGTACGCATTTTAATCTCCTTTACAGTGATTTTTGAGTTTTGAACTTCTACAACTATTTCATCACCGGATTTCAGTTTGAAGTAAACGTCTGCTCTTCTATTACTTATATATTTTTCAAGTGATTTCTCGATAATTGTCTTATTCCTTTCTGTAGCGTACTTAAAAATTAAATGTTTAATTGATTTATGATAAAAAGATTCTGATTTCGTACTTTCTAATAATAAGTTTTTGCTCATTTTGCCCTTAGTATATGCTTTCTCTATACTAAATCTAAGATTGAATCTAAAAATAAAAAGATAAAGAGTTTGTTGAATTTATAAAATGTTTTAGAATGGATTATTAGATTATACTTATCAGGCTTTTATCAAGTTTGGTAGATATTTGTCATTCATTATTTCTATCAATGATTTAGTATAATCAATAATTTTCATAGCGAGTTCAGGATGAGAAAGATATTGAACATCAACTTTATCACCCTTATCCCATAATAAATAAGGAGTATCCTCATGAGGAACATACTTTTTAACTTCTTTTATCCAGTTATCAGGTAACTCGTTCTTTAATTCAACATCAAGCATTCTTGCTAAGAAAATAGCCCAAGCTCTCGGGACTGCGGTCATTAAATAACCTCCTCCTCCTACTGCTAGCCATTTGTTCTGGCAATATTCACGGGCACTTGTTTTCAAAGTTTGAGCTATATCTCTATAAACTGATAAGGAAAATCCCATTTGTGTCAAGGGGTCATTATAATAAGTATCGACACCGAGTTGGGTTATTAAAATATCTGGTGCGTATGTTTCTAATATGGTAGGTGTTGTTTTCCTGAATAAATTCAAAAATGATTTATTATTAGTACCCGGAATTAAGGGAAAGTTAATAGAAAACCCTTTACCATCTCCTTCTCCAATTTCATTAACACTACCCGTTCCGGGAAATAAAGATCGTCCATCCTGATGATATGAAATAGTAAGAACATTAGGATCGTCGTAAAATAACCATTGTACGCCATCTCCATGGTGACAGTCAATATCCACATATGCAATTCTAATATCTTTATATAATTTCTTTAAATGGGCAACTGCTACTCCAATATCATTAAAAATACAGAATCCTGAAGCCTTTTCTTTCATGGCATGGTGTAACCCTCCAGCGGGATTAAAAGCCACTTTAAATTCTTCTTCATTCCATACTTTATCTGCAGCTATGATACTTGCCCCGCATACTAATGCCGATGCTTCATACATTCCTTCGAAAATTGGGTTATCACCAGGACCTAACCCATATAAATAAGGATGTATAGACTTATCCTCGGGATTCACACTTAATTTTTTTACGGTATCTACATATTTTGGTGAATGAACTCTTTCAATTTCTTCTTGAGTTGCTACTCGAGGTTTTATAGTCTCGAGCCTTTCGTGTTCTAATAGATTCAGTTTTTCAAACAAACTATATGTCAGTTGAAGTCGTAAAGGACGTAAGGGATGATTTTCCCCAAAATTGTATTTCTGGTAGTCCTCTGTAAAAATAAGGCTTACTTTATCCACCATCATAATAGTAATTAAAACCAAGTTTCCTTTTAATTTTATTACCATAATTTATAAAAACTAAATTTCTGTATATAATTAGTAAAATATAATAGAACTAGTATTATCAAAATATCATACGTAAAAATAAATATCTAAGTAAATAGTTTTTATCAAGAAATTTATCATCCTCTTAGAAATGAGTGTTAACTTCCGAAAATTCATAACTCGAGTCGGCCAGCAGTCTGAATTCAAACCACTTAAGAATCAATTACTCAATTTTTTAAAAAAGGAAAGCGAGAATAAATATAAGAATTATCCACGACTTCTGGAATTAATGCAAAATTATTGGCCAGAATATAAAGATCGTTCTCGAATCTCCCATCTTTTATCAGATCATCATGAAGAGATATTTTCTTTTTACTTAAATGCATTTTTTCACTTTCGGAAGCGAGGGTTATCTTATTCTGACCCAGAAGCACCCACTCCAGTTGATTTTAAGCTCGTTTTCAAGTACCATTATAATGAGAAAGAAGTAAGTATTGTAGAAGATGTGATGCACCAACTAAATATTCAAGTTAAAACTGAAGCTATTCTTAAAAGGCTTTTTATCTTCGCAATAAGTTCATTTGGATTTATGGTTGAACAAATCTTTGGTAGACCCTTTGCATTTCAATTTTTTGATATATCAGCAAATTCGCTTCCAAATGATGAATGGGAAGTAGTGGCAATAATATCAGGAAGAGAACAATAACCTAGAATCCTTCACACATAAAGTAATCTTTATTCTTTTGTAAGGTAAGAACCTAAATCCATCATTTCATCTCCTCGCTTTACTTGAATTTTAGACCGAATTCCCTTTACTTTTCGTTCCAAATATATAATTGCATCAAGCGGAATCTTTCGAAGAATACCTCCCCTACTTTGAATCATCGCGATTAAATAGTCAATACTTTGCACGACATCTGGACTGATGAGTTCTCCATAAATCCTTTGGTACACCTTTGGTTCTCTTTCTTTTATCTTATTAAGATAGTTATATGCATCAGGAGCTAAAACAACTTTTAAAACAAATTCAATCTTATCTGAAATAGACACCACTCTTTCCTGAGCTGCGTCTTTTCTTATTTTAGCTTCAACCATCGCTCTCATCTTTCTCATGCGAATTTTATCTAATTCATGCTGATCCATATCCCCATTATTTTCACTCATAAATCTCTTGACGCCTCTATTTTAATCGTTTTAATCAACTTTTCTGCAGCTCAGCCTAAGTCATAATGCTAAGCCTTAATACCTTTTTTAATTAAAAATAATCGCTTTAAAAATAAGAAGTTTTTGGATTAAGATAAACCTAGGAATTGATTTCTGTGAATCGTGGAAATATTTTGAAATTAAAAATTAAGTAGATTAAAACAAATAAAAAAATAATTTCCCTATAGTATTTCCCCCTTTGGGTTTTAATATTTTTAAAAAGTAGGAAGAATGGTCCCTCCCCCCGGAATCTAGCAGGATTTGGTATAAATCCGTGTATCGAGCCGGGGACCGCTCGGTTTCGGCTGACGTAACTTCATTAGCTACAAGCTTTAGTACGCGATAATATCTACAGCCGAGCACTCTGACCACTGAGTTAGGGAGGGATTGTCTTTTAAAAATAAATAATTATAGAATTTATATATTTTTTACGCTTTTTTGATTTAGAATACAAAGCAAGCATAAATAAGTTATAAAATTTTGGGGCATAAAATCATACTGTTTAAGAAAACTTCAAATATATAGACTTTATAAAATTATTAACCATTAATTTTGTGGCAAAAAACATAAGTTAATTTTGCTGTAAAATATTCTTTAAAAAGTAATCAATAATTTTATAAAATTAAACTAATATAACTATTACAATTTATAAGCAAAATTCATGAATTGGTGATAATAATCAGAGAAGAAACAGATTATACGGAAGCATTGGAAGCATATAAAGACGAACCTCATGTGATTTTAGAACCATGGGGTAGAAGTATTGATCATTTACGTCTAACAATCATAGGGAAAAAAGGGACTCCATATGGGGAGGGAAAATTTGTGTTTGAAATCAAGTTCCCTGAGAACTATCCGTTCGCACCCCCCTATGCTTATGCTGTGACATTAATGTGGCATCCCAACATAGACTCCTCAATTCCCCCTGGAAAGCTTAATATATGCCTGGACTTAATTAATCCTGATCTAGTCGGAAAGGTAGATGCAAGTACCGGGGCTTCAGGGTGGACTCCGAGCAAAACATTAACAAATATCATAGAAGCTTTAAAAGGTATGATGCACTATGAAGCTCCTTTCTTTAATCCTGGAGATCCATTAAATCATGAAGCAGGTGAACAATATTTCAGAGCCCTGAAAAAATTTGAGAATAAAGCTCAGCAATGGACTAAACGCTATGCCATGGACTGAAAGTATATATTTAATTACTTTTTTTTATCTTATTACTAATTCAAGCAAAATTTTTATTGAATCTAAGTGTTTGAGCGTACAGATATTTAAAATAAATGTTAAAAAATATTAGGAGTATTGAAATTTAATTATCTGGGCGATTTATTCTTTCTTTTTTTAAATTTTTATACGTTAGTTAAATTCTATAGTATCTGTATATTTCTCGTAGGATCCCTCACTGTACAAGGCACGGTAAACTGGGCGTTATTGGTAATTTTAGTTGCTAATATTTTGAGAAATTTATTATATACAAGAATCTCATCTTGAGGAGGGTGTGTTTTCGTAAGACAAATAACTGTAAAACTTTGTGAAGTGTGCGGCTGTGATCTTCTTCTTACTAGATATTTTGTTTAGAAGGTCTACACAAATTCTAATGCTGATCATTCTAGTCAATATAACAATATCATATCATATACTACTGATTATGATATTAAGAATTTTACTGAGAAATGCGATATACCTTTTTGCTTTTTGGATTCCTTCAAGGGTGATTTGCATACGGGTAAAGTATTTGCTGGAATCTGGTTTTTTAATTAATCCGTTTCTCTCGTTCTGGGCAAGAGCCTGGGAGATATGGCTTTTCTCGATGGGTAGGAGTTCTTGAAGGCGTTTATAAGGAGTTATACCATTTGCATCTTTATTGGATTGTATAACGATCAAGACTATTATTGAGTTATCTATGAACATGATTTATTCCCGTAAGAGTTTATAACCCATAAACAATCAGAAATATATAAATAAAAAATTGTTTATACTTTCTACACATAACAAAAAAACTGAAGAAAAATCAATATATCGAATCGTCAGGAGTAAATGAAAGAAATGTTGACGCTTCTTAAATGAACAAATTTCATGAGAAGAACGGAGTTATACTAAAATTATGAAGTGGAAATGGAAGCTGTTGTTTTCCTCATTACTTCTATGTACTACACAAAATCTAAAAATTAGATGAAAAAAAAATTAGAAATTGATTTAACACATTAAAAACAAATCTCAACTAAATATTTTTTTAGCTCCTCATGGTTTTTTATGCTTCTTTTTCTTTGAGGTAAAAAAAAATAGAAGATTATTTTATTAAATTAAAATCTTTTAATCTATCTTCTATGCAATATTTAATAACTTGTTTAAGAGAAAATTTCCCAAAAATTACTCCTAAATAATCAGCTAAATGATCAAGGAGACCAAAATTTTTTAATGCTAAATCTAACGTGTGTTCAAAAACAGTAGACATCCGAGATATTAACACTTCTCCTGAGAATCCAAATTCTTGGTTTTCAAGCTTATAATAAGCGTATCCAACAAAGAAAAAGTCTTCTAAATCCTTAATGAAATCCAATACTTTTTCTGGCGCGATATTCTGAATCTCTATACTTGAAAAGGGCTTTTCAAAAGTATAACCTCCCAAAACATCGTTAATAACTCCTTCAAAATTCGTAAGGATATCTGAGTATCTATTGAGAACTTCATTGATCATAGAGATTTTTTGCTCCGAAATCAAGTCGGAAATGGTTGTATCGTTTGACATGAATAAATAAGAAGTAAATTCCTTAATAAAAGTTATAGGAAGAAAATAATTCTACCTGAGCTTGTAATTGAGAAAAAAACTCTCGGGCAGGTGTAAAATGTGATTGGCGGCAATATTAATTGTGTATTCTTTTAAAAAATTAAGGTAAATCGTATTATCGAAGTCTAACACAATGAGATCTTTTTTATGGTTATTGTTTTTATTCATTTTTATTTTATACACCCTCCAAGATATATAATTTGAATGAGATAAAAAAAGAAAGGTATATTTATATAAAAGAAGTGAGCGTGTGCTTTGTAAATTATAATAGGAAAGATTAAATTTGGGTGTTAATTTGTGGTGAGTATAATCCTTATTGAATCAAAAAAGAGAGGGTTTTTAGAATCCCTATAATTAAAGGAAGGAGTATGACAAAAATCCATGTAATAGGGATTCTATTTTAACCATGTAAAAAATAGGAAAATAAGGGTAATTATTAGTGAGACTGTAGATATTTTGTGATTTTCGTAAATTCCTCTGTACGAATTTTAATTAAAATGAAAAAAAGAAATTAAAAAAAATAAAATAAAGATTATTAGGATTTGGTGTGGCTTCTTCTTTTTGTCATAAGTGCTAAGAGTATGGTGCCGAATAAAAAGGGTATTGTGTAGTAATATCCAAAAGAAATGTTTGGACTACCTCCCTCCTCTTCGCCACTTCCGCCAGTGCCTGGGTCGTCGGGTATTGTGCCTTCTTCGATGGTCACGATAACAGTATTCACCTCACCGGTTAGATTATACATGTCGTAATACTCAATGGTGTAATTGAATATGCCTGTCTCTGTGCGGTTAATCTGTATAATAATTGGGGTGTTATTAGTCCAAGGCTGCCAATCATGCTTGATAATGCTGTCTGTTTTGACTTGATATTGCCCTCCGCCCCAATCATCTGTGAGCACCCACTCGATTGTTTCGTTTGTGTATAGCGTGGTATCGACGAAGGAAAGCTGGTTAGATGTAGGTCTCATATTGTCAATGACACTATGGGCATAAATGTCTGTTCCAGTAGTAAGTACGTCTCGATCGTCTTGCCATACGAGGATAACCTGACCCTGATTGTTGATGAATTCGGGTAATTCTTGTGCTTCATGGGCAGTAGAAATAGCAGTTCCATTTGAAGTCCATTGAATGTCCCCTGTTGAATTTATAAGTTGCATATAAATATCATAACAGTACGCCCCAATCCCTCTATCATCTTGCCACATGACATATGCCCCCCCTCTATCGTCCTTAAGTAGTCGAACGGATTCTTGAAGCTTAAGTGCAGTGCAAATTCCTGTACCGTTTTGGATCCACAACGCATCACCAGTAGAATTAACTCTTTGTATGTAAATATCTGTTTTAGAGCTAACGAAATCTCGGTAATCTAACCAAGATATAATTGCGCCCCCTTCATCATCGCTTACGATTTCGGGATATTTTTGATAATTATTTTTGGTGCATATTGCGGTGCCGTTCGGAGTCCATTGAATATCACCCGTAGCATTAACTTTTTGGATATAAATATCCTCATCATGACGCTTTCTATCATCTTGCCACGCTATGATTATACTTCCTGTTCCGTCGGCGACAATTTGAGGATATTGTTGATGATATTGCTCAGTACAAATCGCTACGCCATTTGGAGTCCATTGTGGGATTCCTGATGAATTAATCTTTTGCACATAGAGGTCTAAGCCTAAACTCCCGTTACGTACATCTTCCCATACAATGAATAATCCACCTTCTCCATCTCCAATAAATTGATGTTTTCCAGCTTTTATTGCTATAAGAATTCCATCACTGCCCCATTGAATATCCCCCGTAGAATTAATTTTTTGAGCACATATACCATCAAATCGATCATCGTTCCATACGATAATTGCCCCTTCATCCTCATCGCTAATAATGGAAGTGAGACGTTGGTATTGATTTGCGCTAATAATCGAAGTACCATTTGGAGTCCACAAGGAGTTTCCATTAGAATCAATTCTTTGGGCATAAATGTCCACCCCTGAATTATCATACCATGGAATTCTCCTTCTATTAAGATTTGCAATCATTTTCTAGTTTTAAACGAAAAGAGTAGAACGATTTACTAATTATCTTTTCATCTTTTTAAATCTTCATCCTTTTCTTATTTCTTTTCATTTCTTTATCACTATTGTTATTAATGTGTCTAAAGGAAATTTTAAAATCAATCATTTTTCGTCTTTCTTAAAAAATCTAGCTTATTAGCTAATGACGTTTCTAACTCTTTTATATGAAGGCGAAATGAGACTGAATCTAAAGATCTTAGCATATCTTCAAAGTGAGATATGAGAATTGGAAGCTCCCACAGATTTCGTTCAGGATCTTCAAACTGTGATTCATAGTGTTTCTTTTCAGATTGCAATAATTTCACTAAATCTTTAATGTGGTTCTCAATAACCTTTGTCGTAAGAGGGAGCTTAGCAATAAAATAAGCTAATTTTTTATCGTCTGTAGTTAAAACCATGAACTTCAACCAATCTTATAGAATCTTAATAGCCTAATTAATTTGAATAACACTTAATACCTTAATCTTCTTTTTTTTTATCCTTATTGTTATGGAATATATTTAAAGGAATTTTTTATATCAATCATTTTCCAACTTTTCTCAAAAAATCTATTTTATTAGCAATGACATCACATCTCATTGAAATTTAAATAACTTTATTAAATTCAAAATGCTCTACTGACTAAAAGGTATACTAATATTATAATATAATCTACTCCATATAAATAATGGTGTACTCTTTTCTAAATATAGTATATTAATTTGATATATTGATGAATTTATATAGGTGTTCGTTGGATCTTTAACTATGAGTAAAAAAAAAATTATGGGAGTATTGGAGCATTTGATATTTGAGTTAATGGACAAAAAGCTCGATTATGAAATTAATCAGTTAGGGAAGGAAAATGGATATCAGGAACAGATAGTTTTGAAAGTGAAGGAAAAAGATTTATTTATTTATATTATTAAGAATGAAAAACTCCTATCGTATTATATGGGTTTAAAGGGTCAGAAACGAGAACGTGTTTCTAAGCAAACCTTATTGGAAAAAATAAAAGGATTATGATAACATAATTTTTCAATGACTTTTTCTTTAAATGATGAGAAAATAATTTAATTCAAAGTCAGATTAAAAACTAAAATGAAAGTAATTTATAGGGTTTTTAATTTCCTATAGCTTTAAATTCAAAATTAACTTAATTAAAACAACCTTTTATTATGGTAGAAGAAGAAACTTATCCCGATGTCTTTCACTTTTTATGGAATTTAGGGTACATCTTAACTACAATCATGAAAATATCTCGTTCCAATGACGTTCCTATTTTAGTGGAGTCTTTTAAAATGACTTCGGATCTTTTTGATGTGTTAGGAGCTTATAATTATGGAATGTATAGAAAACGGGGGATAACCGAAGCCCTCGGGAGATTTATCGAGGAGATTAATAAAGAACATGATCCCGTATATGAATCCATCATTAAGTATTCCTGGGCGTTTTCGAATGATTTAATTCAGTTTCTCAAAGAAAATGATATTGAATAGAAAGTTAAAATAAGAGTACTAATTTTGTTTGAATTCTATAAAATTAAATATCAAGAGTGTTTTGGACTCCTCTTTCAGCTTTGCTGAATAGAATTTTTTTATTTTTTTGAACAAATTTCCAACCGAATCCTTTCAGATCTTTTAACGGTCCTTCTATATTTTTAGGGTTCCCTGTTCTCGTGAACGTGATATTGGTCTTCTTGATTGCCTTAAACACATTATGAGGAGTCCTAAATTCCTCGATGAGCAGTTTAGCTTTTCTAGGGCCAATATCTACTAATCCTTCTAAGATATAAATTCTCCGGTCTTTTTTTGACATTTCCTTGGGTGCTTTCCTGGAGAGAAGGGGTATGTCATTCTTTACTTGTTCTCTATATGCGATCCGTTCTATTACTATTGCAGTTTCTTTAAGGTTTCTGGTAGGAATTACAGAAATTCCAAGCTTATAGGAAACGAACGCAAGTGCCCCATAGATGGAAGAGATTTTCATGCCTACCTTGTTGAATACATTATCGTTCAAGCCTTCCAATATCAGAATTTTATGCAAAATAATGTAGAAGGATTTATTCCTCCTTGGAATGATTTTACTAGATATCTCTAGCTTAGGCTCAAAAAAAAACAGTTCCAACTTTTTTTTTCAATTCTTTTTTTTGAATTTCTGATATTTTTAACCTATGGTTTTCAGTTATATCTAACTGTTCTAATGACGATAAGTTCTTAATTTCTGATATAGGTAAGATTTCTATTGGAAGATTTCTTAATGTCATCGATCTTAATTTCTTTAAGTTTTTGACTGAATCTGGGATTATTAATAAATTCACATTCACTAAGCTTAATATTAATAAATTTTTCACATATGAGAAGGACTTTTCAAGAGCTACAGTAGGTTTACATTGATAGCCATAAATTCTCAAGTATTTCAAGTTTGGAAAATAATGGAATGAATCTGAAATATTCGTATATTTATAACAGTGAATTGCAAAATCTATTACTGAATCTACCCTGAATTCATCTCCAAATAAGTTATCACACTCATCTGTGATATACAAAATTAGACTTTCTAGATTTTTTAAGTTCTTAATTTCATTTGGAATAGATTTTAAGTATTTATCTAATAATATTTCAATTTCGTTAAGTTTTCCGTTCTCAATACTAAAAAAAAGCTTATTACTCCTATCTAAATCCCTTATCAAATCAAAACAAGGAATTAATGAATAATTTTCTCTATATGTGATTTTCTCCATAAATATTGCATCTTCTGGGGAAAGTATTCCATTAAGTATATCTTCATCTGATAAATATGATAGATAACCACCATCAAAAAGGTATGCTTGAACGGTATAATTTCCATATTTGTACCTTCTAGCAATTTCTTCTTTGAACCTTTGACTTGCGACTTGGTCTCCTTTTTCTGATAATGCTTTTAATAAAGGAAAAGCCAGATTTCTATGTAAAAATCTTGTGTCATATTCCATTTCTGCCCAAACTTGGAGATTTGAACAATGTCCCCAAAATTCTGTTTCTGCAGGAATATTAAATTCTTCTTGATTATTGTTTTCTAAGGATTTATCTAATCGTTCTGCGGCTTCATCAATTGATTCGATTTCATCAAAAGAGCTAATTTTTTTGACAGGAATATTCAATAATAAGAATTTACATTGGCGAAATAATTCTTCTTTTAAGTAAATATTAGTCTTTCCTTCTTCCAACTTCAGAGTGATATATTTGTTAACCTTGAATTGTTTCATTGCATAAACCTTTGATAACCTTATATAAATATTTACAATTAAGACAATAATAATATTTTAAATTTTTCCAATTATAGTTTATTATTCTTAAAGCTTTGTCAAGATTTCTTATCTTTATAATTATCGATTATAATTCTTAGTAATTATTTTAACTCCAAGAGTGCCGTATTTTTCTGATAATTTACTTGAGGGTTCTAATCTTTCTACCATTTTTTTTATCTATTTTTTATTCCTACTAGATATAAATTTTAACTAAAACTTTCAAATATTACAAACTATTTTAAAAATTATAACAAACGGTGATCACAGTGTTAAATTTCTTTTTTCTATTAACTTTTTTTATAGATATCAAGGTAGCTTTAAAGCGAAATAAAGAGTTAGTTTAACTTCTCAGTTTATAATCCGAACCTTTTTAATAATAATCTGACTAAAGCAAATAATCAATAAAGGAGTGTTTTTAGTGTTAAAAAGATCAAAGGGATTAAAATACGCGATGGATTAACGGAATCTAATTATTTTTTATTTCCTATTTTTAATTTTTAAGTTCTAAGATGTAACTTTTTATACAAAATTTTAAATATATCATCATAAGGTTTCTAGAAATTAATCAAGGCTCACATCAATCTATTTTTGCTTGTCAATTTAATTCCCTAGTTGCCTTTTCTCTTTCTTTATTGTATTTATTACAAAAAAAACCTTATTGTATTACAAATTATATATATTTGACTCTTTTTCGTATTACAAAATATCTTTATTGTATTACAAATATATATGAGAAAAAAAAAAGTTGGAAATTTAAAATTTACTTTTGGTTTTTTTTAATGATTTAGTCTTTTTTTGATGATTAATATAGTAATGGCTGATATAGCTCCTAATAGTAATAATATGTTATATCCAGGAATCGGTTGAGAAATTGACTTTACAACAGAAACTTCTTGAAAGCTTATATTTCCTGCCGTATCGTTTGCGTAAAATCTTATGATAACATTTCCTTCAGGTAAAGCATTCCATAAATCTTGATTTATTGTTCCGGTAAGTTCCGTAAAAATTATGTTAGTCCCC
>JAHLWT010000315.1 GCA_019057775.1 Promethearchaeota archaeon | reverse complement strand
ATATTTATGCTCAGAAAATTAATTCCAATGGGATTGGGCAATGGGAAGATAATGGAACAGCAATTTGTACAGCAGCAGGTGACGAAGGGAGTCCAAAGTTTGTTTCAGATGGAAGTGGTGGGGCAACCATCATCTGGTTGGATCAAAGAGGATCGAGTTATGATATTTATGCTCAGAAAATTAATTCCAATGGGATTGGGCAATGGGAAGATAATGGTACTGCAATTTGTACAGCTGCAGGTGACCAAGGGGACGAAGACCTTATCGATGCTGAAATAGTCGGATGGAGTGTTTTCATCATTTGGGTTGATGAAATGGGCTCTAAAAACGACATTTATGGTCAATTTTTAAGAAATGATAAACCACCAACATCAAATCATCCCGGAAGTGTAATAACATCTTATAATACGACAGAAACAATAGATTGGGAAATAAATGATGAAGATTGGGGATCTGGTGTGCAATATCGTGTATGGGCTAATAATACTCAGGGTAATTATTACGTGTGGGAGAATTGGACCTCTTGGAGTCCTAATTCCGGTTTCAGCGTAGAAATTAATCGCACTGCTCCAGGAGATTTTAACTATACTCTTGAATATCATGATGATTTAGGTCAATATGGACTTTCAGACACGGTTATCGTAACAATTACCGATGCAATTCCAACTTCAAACCACCCAAGTCCAATAACAACAACAGCAGGAGGTTCAGAAACGATAGATTGGAGATTTAAAGATGACTTTGGTGGAGGCAACTATCGCGTTTGGGCAAATGACAGTAATAATGATTACTATTTATGGAGGAACTGGACAGCTTGGACCAGTGGCACGATACTAAATGTACCCATAGATCGTACTGCTCCTGGGATTTTTAATTACACTATTGAATATCATGATATGTATGGTGAAATTGGTATTCCAGATTTAGTATACGTAACAATAACAAACGCAGTTCCGACTGCAGATGACATTGGAATTATGGATACTGTGCCCCAAAACTCTACTTGGGCTATTCCATGGACACTTTACGATGATTTTGCAGGAGGACAATACCGTGTTTTAGTAGATGGGACAGTGGACAGCCTGGACAAATGGTGTAGTTATTAATTATCCAGTTGATACATCTACAATGGGTATATTTAATTACACGATTCAGTACAATGATATTTATGGGTTATACGGTGTTCCTAAAACAGTTATAGTAACAGTAATTGAACCAGAACCAGATCCTGGAAATGGTAATGGTGCTACAGTAAGTCCTATCCCTGGACCTTCACCTTTCTTAATATTGATTTTTACATTGATCACGGTAAGTTATACATTGAATAAAACTGTCCGAAATAAGGCAAAAAAGACAAGGTAAATTCTCATACTAAAAAACATATTTTTAATTCTTTTTTTTTTTATAGACTATGCCGTAGTAGCAGTTATAGAGCTTTATAAAAATAAAATCCCTAAAGTAAAAATCTCTCGAGGAGCGGAATTACAACTTAGGCATTTTCAAACAGGACTTAGACCTGTGTACCAATAAAAAATCTTAGAAATATGAAATGAAAAAAATTTAAA
Source organism: Promethearchaeota archaeon (assembly GCA_019057775.1). The sequence goes on along the minus strand of JAHLWT010000315.1, from coordinate 58,724 downwards.
GCTCTAACATTCGTAGTTTTTGTGAAATGTCTTTTCTCTTGAGAATTCTCATGAACTCATCTTTTCTCTGTTGGAGTCGATTCAAGAAAATATCTAATTTATCAAAATTATTAAAGAAAAATTCACTCCCATCAGCTACTAATTTAACTCCCTTTCTGTCATTCTGAACAATAGCATAAATTCCACCTATCTCTGAAGTGTGTTTAATATACACTTTATCTGCGTGAACAACTTTTTCATTTCCTTTCTTAGCGTAAAATCCATTTTTTAAAAAATATGATCGATACATACTCATTTTTTTTCCACACACCAACCTTTTTTTTTATGGTGAGTCATCGAGATATACTTTTCAATATACTCGTTAACATCATCGACATATAGTTCCTAGTAATATAAACTTAGGACCAATTATAGTATAATATATCATCAATGTAATATGCAAAGAACACATCACATCAATTTTGAGGTCCTTGAGTTTTATACTCCACAAGAAATAATTATTTCAAATTCCCTTATAAATAACAAAGTAAAAATTTGAGTACTATTTACTACAAAAAAATTACTTGGGGTTGACTTCTACTCGAGAAAAAGCAGTTATATGTAGATAACACCAGAATTCTAATTTCAAAAATTTTTATATTGTTCATTGGTAAGTGAGATGTAAAATTGCAATTTAAAAGCAAAATACTTACTAAAATGTAAATAAAATTTTGGTAAATGATTTTCGACGCATGATTAAGTATTTTTTAACGATTTCATACAGATTTGAATAAATTAAGAATGTTTGTAATAGCATAACGTAATAATTTTTTTTTAATGGGATTAAAAAATGTTAACGCCTTAATAGATACTTGTAATAAAAGAGAGAAAAGATTTGCCTAAAATAAGTTAAGGGTTGAGGTGGTATAGGCTAAAAATGATTTCAGAAGCTGAGTTTTTTACAGAAATTTTTGAAGATTTTGTTGGTCTGGATAATAATTTTCAAGAAAATGTTTTATGGAAGTCTAATTCAATAATTAAATTAATGCAGGTGTCAGATGGGACTAAAGATAAGAAAATTCTTGAGGAGGGGCTTAAAATCATTATTAATTTGTGCAAATTTAAAGAATGTGGTTATCTTTTAGATTCTTATGAAATAGAAAGTTCTCCCATTAATATGCTTCTTGAACCTGAAAGAGGAATGTTTGATTCAATTCTCCAGTCAGAATTTATTTAAATTCTTTTTCAAATTCCCATATAGAATCTTGGATTGTGTGAATATTCTTTATAACTTTTCCAGAACTTCGTGATTCCATATCTGAAGAATTAAACATTGCTTTACCTATTGCTAAAGCTCTACTATGTGTCTCATCAACGATCTGTATAATGTCCCCTTTTTGTATGTCAGGATCTATATGAGTTATTCCAGGACGCATAACATCCGCTCCATTAGTAACATACCTGATTGCTCCCATGTCCACGATTACCTTTTTTAAATCTACCTTTTTATTTATTAGCAACTTTAGGACAGGGATATATCCATCACTCGATCTCCATAATTTTAAGGTGTTATTTACAGCATACAATGTATCACCTACTTCAGTTTGTATAATTTCCACATTACACTTTACAGGAAATATTTGATCAACAAATTTTTGATCATACTGCTTTAAGATATCTTCCTTAATTGGTTTAAGATCGGATTTACGGACGAAATGTCTTTGTTTAATTTTCATCGCGATTATATTATAAACTTTAATTAACTTAAAATTTAGGATTTTATTTTATTGATGGAGAGTGTATTACCAAATTTCAAATAACATAGCAAAACTAGAAGCGAAATTAAGAAAAAGATGAGAGAAATTATCTCGAGATAATACCCTATTAATGGTGAAATGTAATCGAAAGATAATATAAAACTCGTATCAAGAAATAAGCTAAGAGCATTAAATAATACTATGAGAATTCCAAATTTTAGAGCTTTAGAAAATTCAATTTTGAGAATTTGAATGCCTGAATAAATTGTTAATCCAAAGAGAAAAATAACAACCGGGACAAGTCTTATGGGGTTCCATAAAAGCATTGGATACATTCCTCCCTCTGCTTGAAAGCAGAATTTCATCAAAAGCCTTATTATCATATCAACACTCCCAAAACAGAAATAAAAACAAGCAAATATTTTTGTACTAATACGATTCAAATGTAAATTTCTCTCTCTCAGTGTTCTTAATTTTTAGTATAGTTATTCTTGAATTTAAATTTATTACAAATTTGAAAATTTTTTAAACATTATGAACATATCTTACTTGTTACTTTCAATTCTTACTTGAATTTCATAAGTTATATTCCCAAGAAATCTTCATGAGTAAAGTCTATTCATCCGCAGTGGTAATAATACCACCAAAAAGTATATGGCTCCCAATCCAAGAGATCCGCGAAATTCATGATCGCCACATTAATAGATGGATGCCTCACATAACATTATTTCACCCCTTCAGGCCTGAAAAGGAATATCCAGCGATAGAACAGATGTTTATAGATAAATGTAGGACGATAAAACCATTTGAAATTAATCTTAATAGTTTTCATTATTTTAGTCATAAAAATCAACAGCATACAATGTGGTTAAATCCGGAACCAGTTAATCTGATAAGGCAAATTCAATCACACTTTCTTAAACTTATCCCAGATTGTGATGATGTAAATAAATTTAAAAATGGTTTTACACCCCATTTGAGTGTTGGGCAAATAAAGGGGAAAGGTAGAATAGGAAGGATAATTAACGATTTACAAAATAATTGGAAACCTTTAAATTTCCTTTTAGATGAAATTTACTTTATATCTCGTGATAATTTTAAATCATCAAAATTCCAAATTTCCAGAAAATTTCAACTTAAAAATTCATTCCGATAATTAAAATTTTTATATTGGAACTTCATTACATTATTAAATAAAAATCGAAAAAGATTCATATCTTAAAATAATCATGACAGAGAATAATGAACCCGGAGAAAAATTGATTTTTCACGAGAGAACTGAATATATTTTTAAAATAATTGTTGTTGGTGACCCTGCAGTAGGCAAAACAAGCCTTTTGAGAAAATTCTCCTCTGAAAAATTTGAATCCGAGTACATACCCACCGTTGGTGTAAACATTGTCAAGGAGCAAGTTACAATAAAGGATGATACGGGAAAGGATATCCTAGTTTCTCTGATGCTTTGGGACATAGCCGGTCAGCCCCAATTCTATATGTTACATCGACCTTATTTCAATGGAGCAGATGGAATGATGTTGGTTTATGATACTACTCGCTCCAGTTCTTTCAGTAATGTAAACAATTGGTTTTCAACATCAGTTAAATACGGATTATCAGGAATTCCACGGATTTTAATAGGTAATAAAATAGATTTAAAGGATGACCGAAAAATTATACAACCTATGGCAGAACATTTGAGCCAAAAAATTAATGCTCAATTTTATGAAACATCAGCTTTAACAGGTGAGAATGTTTCTTCTATATTTCAAAAAATGGCAGAGTTAGCTGCTATTTCAAAACTAAAGGATTAATTAATCTAATTTTTTCACATTTTAATTTAAAAATAGTGGGATTTAAATATCTCTTCGCGTACATTCAAAGTGATCACTTTTTCCTTAACTTCACTGAGAGAGAGAAGACTAAGAAACCTAAGTAACTTTTTATCAACTTATTTTCTAAAGCATTACTTCTCTTCAAATTCTCTCTCATCTCATTATTTCTACAAAAATAGCTAGAACTCACAAACTAAAGTTTATTAATCCAGAATACGATTTTTTCTTTTGTAATCTCTTTTAAATCATCAGGGAGTGTTTCATTTCCTTCTAGTTTCTTAACAAGTTTAGCGATTTCATATAAGATCCTATGACCTCCCTTATAAATAAAGATGTCCTCTTTAATATTTTCAAGGCGTTCTATAACTGATGCCGGTTTATCAACTTCATTTACAACTTCTTTTAATTCATTAAACTGATCAATAATATTTTGTTTTTTATCTGTTGCTGACGTATCACGTTCAACTTCATCTTTGACAATATCTTTTGGTCGAAATGAGACATTTGATTTTTGAACTAAGGAGCGAATTAAATCAAGTTCAGCTTCAAGAATTTTTTGATGTTCGATGATATTTTTTAGTTGAGGTGTTAGGGATTTGATTTCGATTGTAGCTTTATTTAACTCATTAATTTTATCTGTTAGCATACTAATTTTTGAATTAGTTTGCCCCATTTTTGTAATTATGTCAAGTCCAAATTTTTCAAGTATGGAAGTTAGTTTATCTGATTTTTCATTAGCTTCTTTGATGAATTGAATGATATCCCCTTTATCTTCACTATTAGAATCTCCCATTGATTTCACTATTTTTTACATTTTCAAAATTTAATATTAGTTAAAAAATAAAGAACAAATTTTTAAGGTTTTTGTTAAAGCTGAAATCATTGATGGGTCTCAAATAATAAAATTTGACTTAGTAGAAAACTATTTTTTCTGAATTAATTGACGGCATAAATCAAATTTATTCATATTTAGATAGTTTAAAATAATACTTTTTATTAAATTATACAATTGCCTCAAATTTTTATAAAACCAGCGAAGTCATAACTCCTCTTATCTGTCTTGTTATTAACATTTATTTGAGAAAAGGAAAAAAAAATAGAGAAACACGGGTATATTCTAAATATGGACGAAGAAAAATTAATAGAAAAAAAAAAACCGGAAGAAGTAATTCGAGCAGAAAAACTTATTGATGACAGTAAATTCGATGAGGCTCTCACACTTTTGAATAATTACGAACAGAAAGAAGGGCTCACGCATCATGATAAAGCATCCTGCCACCTACTTCAATGTCAAATTCTATTTTGGCAAGGGAAGCACAAAGAGCTTATTAAACTCGCTGAGCAAACTTACAAAGAAAGTGAAGGACTAGAAAACAGTTTCCTTAAAGTCGACAGTTTACTTTTAATGACACATGCATTAATAAGGCTTGGTAGATTTGAGGAAGTTTTTAATTTAATTAAGCAAGGAGAAGAATTACTAAAAACACATCCACGAGAATTATCAACACCCTACAAACAAAGAGAGGCTCAATTAGCTTTTATAAAGGGATTTTTTTACCACAGAAAATTGATATTCGAACACGGTACAACAGATCTAGCATTAAAATGTTATGAACACAGCTTAGCATTGCGAGAAGAATTAGGGGTTAAACATAAAATTGCTGAATCTCTTTCTTGGATGGCACACCTTCTAGGAATTTTTAAAGGTGAATCAAATCGTGCTTTAAAATTTGCCAAGCGAGGCGTATCTATTGCTAAAGAAAGTACTAAAAAATATTATATTGCTGAGAGTTTTTATGCCATTGCATCATTATATAGTTTTCAAGGTGATTTAGATCGTAGTATTATATTTTTTGAGCAGAGTTTAGCAATTTTCACCGAACTTAACAATAAATATTTTATTGCAGCCATCCTTAACAATATAACAATACCCTATAGATTGAGAGGAGAATTGGATCGTGCGTTAGAGTGTATAGAAAAATCAATGGCACTAAACCGTGAGCTGGGAGCCTTAAGGAACCTAGTTAATAATCATGACTTTTTAATTCAAATATTAATTGAAATTGGAGATCTTGAACGAGCACAACAATATCTTGACGATTTGGAGAAATTGAATAGTCAATTAAAAGACAAAGGAATGAATTTAATGTATCTTTTTAATAAGGCTTTATTATTGAAAACCAGTCCCCGAGCCATTAAAAGGGGTAAAGCTGAAGAAATATTAAAAAAACTTCTCGAAGAGGAGGCTTTAAGTTATGAAGCTACCATAAGAGCACTACTTAACTTATGTGAATTACTCTTAATTGAATTACGCATGATTAACGATGTAGAAGTGCTGGATGAAATAAATCCCCTAATTGATAGACTATTAGAAATTGCTGAAAAATCGCATTCGTACTGGGTACTGTGCGAAAGTTGTCTTATACAAGCAAAAATCTCATTGTTAACCTTTGATATGAAGAAATCTCAGCGTTTTTTAACTCAAGCTCATCAAATAGCAGAAAGGTTTGATCTTACTAAACTAACTGCACAGATTGCTAATGAAAAAGAAGACTTAATTAAAAAATTAGATTTATGGGAAAAATTAAAGGAGGAAGATGCACCAATGTCGGATCGTATGGAATTAGCACGATTGGATGAAAAAATTGTGAGAATGATTCAGAAACGTCCTATATTAACTGTTCAAGTGTCAGAAGAGAAAATTGCGGTTTCCAAAGAGAAGAAAATTTGCTTGGTATGTAGGGGTGAAGTGATACGGTTCTCATATATTTGCGAATGCGGCGCGAATTACTGTGGAAATTGTGCGCAGGCATTAACAGATTTGGAAAACGTCTGTTGGGCTTGTGATATTCCAATTGACTATTTAAAACCTGTAAAACCATATAAGGAAGAAGAAGCAAGAGTTGAAATTGGAGAAAAATCAAAAAAGAAATAGTTAAGCTATAACTTATCTTATATTTCTTATAAATCATCCAAATAATTCCGCTAAAACTTCAAAATCAAATTTCTTTAATAATTTGGATAATTGTTCCCCGCTCACATCTCGCGGGATTTTCAAAGAGTTATAACCTATTCTTTTACAAAATGTAACCTAATAATTCGTGGCAGGTCTTTTTCATCAAAATGACATTTCACAGCATCTCTAATTGCCACTTTTAACTCATCAAAATTATCCGCTTCAGTATGGATGGCGCTCTCTAAAGCTTTTGCCTCGTAACCTCCTTCTAAAGATTCTTCAATGAGAAATATAATTTCATTCATTAAACTTATCGGTATTCGTAATTAGCTTTGAAACAAAAAAGTCGTGCTTACTTATTATTTTTAAGGAAATTAATCAAATTAAATTTATTCATTTAATATCTAAAACATGTTGATTTCATGAGACACCAGAAATAATTATTTTTATTTCGATAATACTTTGTTTTAGGTTGAATGAAACGATATTAAAATAACTGTGTATATCCATTTGAGATTCTAAAGATCAAAGAGGAAGTTACATTTTGTAAAGAAAAGTAAATTTGTTAAATTTTTCAAAATTAAAACTTTGTTTTGCTTTGTTTAATTAAATAACTAAAGTTTATGTTTATGTGAATTTTAATAGTAAATAGTCAATTAGTATGAGATAAAATTCAAAGTAAAAATGATTCAGTACGTAAATATATTAACTAAAGACGGTAAATCATTGTTATTTAGAAATTACGGAAGTTCGGAAGTAGATAGAGACCTTTTAGCAGGATTTTTAAGCGCATTTTCTGGATTTATGAAAGAAATTAGTCAAAGTGATATTAAGAGTACGGCAACAGAAGATTTTAAGTATTACTACACAATCATCGACAAGATTATTATTGTTGCATGTACGGATTTAGAAGATGATGATGCGACTGTTAATTCTAAAATCTTGAGTATACGAACCAAATTTATTAAGAAATATGGTGAAATTATTGAAAGCGGTCGATGGGCAGGAAATCGAACTATCTTTGCTGAATTTGAAAAAGAATTAGATAATCTTATCCTTGGAGCAATTAAAATTTCGATAATTGGGTTTGGAGGGGTTGGAAAAACAACACTCACAAGACTAATATGTGGAAAAAATGTTGATCTCGAATATATTCCAACGATTACAGCCGATATCGCTTCTTATGAGGGGGATGAATTTAAAAGATCTATAACACTGTGGGATTTTGCTGGTCAAGCTCGCTTCCATTCTTTATGGAGAAGTCTTTTAGAGGGAACTGATATTACATTATTAGTTACTGATTCAACTTTTGAGAATATTAATAATTCTAAAGAAATTATTCATGATATTTTAAATAAGTTTTACCAAGATAAATTAGTAATTGGTATTGCAAATAAACAAGATTTACAACATAGATTAACTCCAGAATTCTGTGAAAAAATTTTATCAAGTGAAAAGCGGATAATAAAAACCTATGGCATGGTTGCAACTGAACCAATGTATCGGGAAAAAATTTTGGGGATAATAAACGAAGCTATAAAAGAAATTTCATAATTTAATTGAATAATAATTTTAAGATAAAATCTGGTGAATTATCTGTTCAAATTTGATATAGAAGATGTTGAACTGGAGCTTTTAGAAGATGGGATAGAAAAATTAATTTTACCTGATTTGACAGAAGAAGAAAGGAATATTATAGATCCCATTGTAGCACCTACTTCTGGACTAAGAATTCAGTTATTAGATGTTTCAAAAGAAGAAGACCATGAAAAATATCAATTGCCTAATAATAAGCTTTTTCTATTTCTAAGAGTTTTCAAAGCTATTAGCCAAAAATTTAAGGAAATGAAAAATGCTCAAAATTTAAAAGTATTAATTTTTACAGATAATAGACCAACAAAAGACCTCCTCCTGAAGCATTGTTCCCAAATTTTCGCGTTTGATGGATATGAAATTTATTATCAAAAAGATGATAAGGGAAAATCCAGAATATCAGCACCATATGGTGCAGCATCAGTAACCTTATACGATGACATAAATCTTATTATTGTCTTAACAGCAAGTCATAATGATTTAACTTGGAATGGGATGAAGGTTTATATTGATTATCCAATACCTCTTTCTGGCGATATTTTTAAGGATATTTCTAAACGTGCTTTAGAAGTTAAGGAAATTTCATTTAAACCTTATGATCCTATATTAATGGATGCTGAAAAGAAAAACAATGAATATACTAAACGATTACTTTCGAGGGTTTTAGAAATTAAAAGTGTAAAAGATAAGAACATTGTTATTTGGCCTTACTTAGGCAAAGCAAGAGGGATTGTTAATTTATTAAAAGAGTATGGCGCAAATGTAACTGTAATTGATGAAGAAATCAATCCTCCAAATCCTATAAAAGTAGTTAAAGAAGAAAAACTGCAGAGCGTTATGAATCAAGTGGGTTCGGATTTAGCATTATTACTTGATGCTGATAGAGACAGAATTGCCCTATATGTTCGACAGAATGGAGAATTCTATTTTTATATTCCAAATGAGATCTATTCAGCACTGCATAATATATTAGCAAAAGAATTCAACAAAAAGATTTTAAATGTAAGGACTATTCCGAGTGATTTACGAGGAGATAACAATAGTTTCTTGAATATATTAACAGGAGTGGGTTATAAACATTTAGGTGTTATTATGTATTTCCTCCTTGGTATTGAGGTAGATCAATCTAAAGTAGACAATGCCATTCTCTATATTGAAGATGAGAATAAGAATTTAATTAAGATTAATAATCCAGTTCCTTTAAAAAAGCACATAATTCAATTATTGGAAAAACAGAATATTGAGAGAGAATCTTTTATAATGGTTTTTTGGGAAGAGAGTGGTGGGCATACTCTGAATATTCTCGATATTGCAAAAAATCAAAAGACAGGGGAATATGATTTTACTACTGATTATTCTATTATCGCTGACAAATACCCTGTCCCTGCTTTAGTTTTAATAACGGAACTGATATGTAGGGGGTACGTCATATCTGAAGCAATTGACTGGTCATTAAAAGGAATAAACCGTACTATTCATGCTGTTGATGAAGATAAAATCAGAATTATGAAAAATTTTGAAAAAAACAATGGAAAAATAATTCAAATCGCTAATAAAGATTATAAAATACAAGCTCTTACAGATAATAATAATTTAATTGATATCTACCAATTAAAAAGCGATGATTCTACGCTCTATTTTAGACCAAGTGGTACTGGTCCAGATGTTAGATTCTATATTTTTGGAAAAGTCGAAACTCACTTAGATGAAATTAAAAGTGTCCAAAATTATGTGAAAGAAAACTATGCTTAAATTTCATATTAATTAATACAATCTTTTTAATAATTAACTCTTCAATTCTTTTAATGAATCTTGATTTTTTTAATTTTTTTATTACTGATGCTTCTTTACGCAAGTCTACTACATTAACAAATTTTTTACCTTTAAGCTTAAAGATTTTAAGTTAATTTCAAGCTTATCTTTTTTTTATCTTATCAACAAAAATTAAGAAGAGGATTTTTTTAAATACGAATTTTGAATATCCATGAATAAATAATTTTTTATCTATAAACTCTTCATATAATAACACCTAGAAATAGATTGAAATTAAGTATCTATTTTTCTTTGAGTTCTATTAATCTCGTTTGAAACTAACTAAAAATTGATTTAGACACTCCCTTTTTCTTATTTTATGGTTATATTTTTTCAGTTCTCTACTTAATGAGAAATAGGTGGTGCCAATATTATTGAATAGATTTATAAATCCTATTGCTCATTTATATAATAAGAATAGAGGTTTTGTGGTGAATGGAAAAAGAAGAATTTTTAAAGCTTTTACCAAAACTAATACAAGAAGATAATCAAGTGAAAGGCGCTATAATTACGGCACTTTCTGGTGTTGTGGCGACTAAAGATGATATTAAACAAGTTATAGAAGAGTTTGATAAAAGATTTGAATCCATGGATAAGCGTTTTGAAGCCATGCAAATACAGATGGATAGGGGATTTGAAGCTATGGATAGGAGATTTGAGCGAGTTCATGAACGACTTGATAATATCGATTTAGGGTATGGAACAATAGCAGAGGGAATTGAAGCAAAAAGGATTTGACTTGGAATTACAGATTAGACAGCATTTTTTTGATGAAAACAATTATGTGCATCCTGATACTACTGATGTGGAAGTTGATGTTTTTCACATAAAACCTAATATTATAGGGGAGGCTACTTTAAAGCTAACTGATTTAGACAAGGTTCGTATCTTTATAAGAAAATGTGAATTTCTTGAAAAAATGTATAAAGAAACCTTCCAAAAATATCTATTCTGTTTTAAAGTAAATGAGAGAATAAAACAAGAGTTAGATATTCTTCTTAAACAGTTTGATATCGAATTAATCATTCCCACCTTAGATTAGAAAAATTCAATTTGACATTTAATCGGATTTTTATTATCGAAGAAATTATACTATTGATAAAGATATTGAATAATCATCTCAAGAAGTGAGCTGTACTCCTTATTTAAAGCAATATGAGCCTTCATACGCGGCATAAAATTGCCAAATCGAAAAGATAATAAAGAATCATGTTGGAATTATGTTAAAGAGAATTTCGTCTAAGTTTTTTTTATTTTTTTTGATATTTTCATAGTTATAATTACTAAATAATCAAACTAATACTTGCTGTGATAATTGATTTTACACTAATTACTAAAAGAAAACAAAATATGATGATCTGAAATTTCTCCACAGGTATTTTAGGAGTAAATTTGTGGCCAAATTTAGTACCAACAAATATTACAGGAAATGCTAGAATAAAAACTAAAAATAACTCTGTTGGAAACACACCTTCGAAGAAATAAAGGGGGATTCTTGAAATGGAGAGAATTGTTCCAATTGCCGCAAAATTTTCAATAAAGCTTTCTCGATAATGTCCTGTCTTTTCTAAGCATAATACATTAATAGGTCCAGCAGCACTAATTAAACCTGCCAGCAAACCATAAGAAAATCCACCAAATATAATAAATGGTGAAGAAGAATTTAATTCTTTTTCTATTTTAACACTAGATGAATTCTTTCTATATTGATAGAGTTTTATAGAAGAATAACACAAAACGAAAATCCCGAAGATTAATTCTATCCATTCTAACTGAAGGTTTATGATGAGAAAAGTTCCTAAAATCGTTGCGGGAATTCCCAGAACTAAGAAGCGTAGAAAATAACCTCTGTCCAAATATTCACGGTATTTAATAAAGTTGAGTAACGCCGGAAAAGTACCCCAGAGATTTATTAAAATGACAACATTTTTGATCCCGATTAATGGCGTGATTATAGGTATCAAAACCAACGCATCTCCGAATCCTATGATCCCGTATACCATACTTGAGAAGAAAATTGCGATTAAGGTAAAATAGACAAGCATTTAGAAAGTTTTTAAAGTATTATGGTTATATGTGAAAACTATTCTTGTTATTTACTTTTTTCTATACACTAAAAAGATTTAGGATTAATAATTATGATAATATAAACAATTATGCTGTATTTTATTTATTCTCGCGTTAAAGATTGAAAATACTTATAAATTTGGTTTAATAAAATATAGTTAATTATTAGATGAGATAAGATTCTTGAATACCAATAGGTTAATAATATGAAAACAATCCTAATGGAAGAAATGAATTGGTTAGATATTAAGAAGGCAATTGAGGAAGGATATACAACTGTAATAATAGGTATTGGTTCCACTGAACAACACGGTCCTCATCTGCCAACTCAAACAGACGCTTTAATAGCAGAAATTCTTTCCGTTGAAATTGCTAAAAAATTAGAAAATGCTTTAGTAGCTCGAACTATATGTGTTGGTTGTTCAGAACATCATTTATCTTTTCCTGGAACAATTTCTTTAAAAAAAGAAACATTAAAAGCAATAATTAATGATTATGTTGACAGTTTTTCAAGATACGGGTTTGAAAATGTGATTCTTATTCCCACACATGGAGGCAATTTTAATCCGGTGCAAGAAACTATTGAAGAACTAGATTCAATCTACCCAAATATGCATATCTTTGGATACACAGATCTAGATGGCTTCATTAATGTAATCTATGAAAGTGCATCGAATTTAGGAATAAGTAATGAAGAAGCAGGTTCTCATGGTGGTGAAATGGAAACTTCTGTAATCTTAGCTCTAAAAGAACATTTGGTCGTTAAAGAAAGATTTCAACCTGGATTTATGGGCGTTTTTAGTGAAAATAAAGTCAAATTGCTTCTGGAAAAAGGGATGACTGCTATTTCAACAATTGGAGTAATTGGCGATCCAACTAAAGCAGATATACCAAAAGGGAAGAGATATATCGAGGAATTGGTTGATTTTTTGGTTGGCGAAATTCAGGAAAAAATGAAAAAAAAATAATAGATGGAAAGGAGTACACATACACCCTAAAAATCAAATTTGATGAATAAATGAGAAATGCCTTTACTGAAAGTTTTCAAATTGATTATTTGTAATCTCCCCGAGTTGATTAAAAACTTCAATAACTACACTATGCTCGAGTAATCCCAGTAGCGATCTCTGGATTATACCCTTCCCATTTAAAAAGATTTAGGATCAATCAAAGGTTTCTTTGGGCTTAAGTGAAGTTTGAATTGTAGTTGTCTTCCTGATATTCTTAGTAATCATTTAACAATCATTTAACAATCTTTTCTATTTTTACCATATAGAACTAGTATTTTCTGAGATTTCTGGGTCATTTGTAACAATAGCTTTTGCTTTATAGAGATGAAATATAGCCACAATCATTCGATCGTGTAATTCTGGTAATTTCAATCCATGAAAAATTTGCCAACCTTCTAAACTCAAATTAACTAATTCAATAACATCTTTATTTCTAAGTATTTGAAATATTAAATCAACTTTTTCTAATGAAATACTTTTTCCAAAAATATCCCTTCCTTTATAAATAGTATAAAGAGATTCTCCTAACGCTATTGAAGGTAGTAATAGCCTTAGCTGTTTTTTTTCCGCTCTTTTAAACAATTCATCCGCTTCCACCGGAAGTTTATCTGCTAAATATGCTAAAAAAGCGACTGTATCGATAATATATAAATCCAAACTATAACCTCCACTTCTTCCTTTCAGATTTTAAAAAATCATCTACCTTCTCAACATCAATTTCTTCTCTCAGTAGTCCCCGTAGCATTCTAATGTCCATTATTTTTGGCGACACGATAATCTTCTCATCTTTAAGATACAAAATTACTTCATCTCCAGCATGAATATTAAGTTTTTCCCTAAATTCTTTGGGAATAGTCAGTTGTCCTTTCGTTGATAACCTACAATGTTTTATTTCCATAATTATTCAAAAAATGAAGTATTTGTAAGAATATAAATCTTACTTTTTGAAAACATTTCTTACTTAAATTTGAAACCCTCTAAAAAGATTTAGGGTCAATCAAAGGTACTATAAAGATCTCCCACACGGGATAGCTATTATGATTTACCTTTTGGATAGCTGACTTTAAGAGCTTGTGATACATCTCTGGAATGTTTTTTACAATATCCACTTTTTTTCCCTGTCCTGCTTGTTCAATCAGAGGAAGACACCATTTTTGTGGCACTTTAGCATACATAGCTTCAATCAACACTAACTTTTGATATAATTCATGTGATTGTTCACCATATAAATCAATGATTTGATCGATGTCTTTCCAATAATCATCAAAAGTTTTCGTTTTAAATTTGTTTGATTTTATTTGTTCATCTAAGGAGTCCTTATACTTTGTTTCAAAGTGTTCAGTGATTTCCTCCGCAAGACCACTAAGAATAGGTTCTGTAGATGATCCTAGGGGTATTTGATAATCTATTATTAGCACGGAAAAAACATGCTTACCAGGGCTGAAACGGGCTTCTAAATGTCCAGATCGGATTAGTGACACCCCATCAGGAAAATCTAACTCTTTCACAAAATTATTAAGAGCAGATAAAAAGCCAGACATTAATTCATCCTTATCAGTTTGCCCTAAATTCACAATTGAATACTTATATAGTAATATACCTGCATCTTTAGCAATTATATAAACTTCTACGGGATTCATAATTAAATAACCTTAAATAATCTTATATTTAGAAGATTCACCACTAATGTAGAAGAAAAGTTATTTAAAATTTGTGAAAGCGTAAAGAAAGAAACAGTTTGGAATTTTAAAGTTGTTTTTTTAGCAAATAGGGCTGAACAGCTAAAGGTTATCTTCTCTTATTTACGAAATCACCAGATTTCATTAAATTACAAGGTTAAAGGTATATTTTTTCCATCTTTTCTGCTGTATCTTCTAGCAATTTAGACCAATTTTCAAAATTTCATCATTATCTCTTCAAAAAATGTATTATTGAAGATTTAATAAATGAAAATTATAAATGATTTGATGAATTAGAAGAAACTAATTAAAAAGAATAAATTAGTAGAAGAAAAATGGACCCTAATGATGAAATTCGGGAATTAATTGAAGTTGCTGATGGATATGCTAAGGAAAAGCAATTTGATGAGACAATACTTCTTCTTTTACAAGCAATTGAGATCGATCCCAATTACTGCCTTAGTAGAGTAAAACTTTCTGGCGCCTATAATGTTATTGGTGAATATGATGCGGGCATCGAGCAATTAAAAATAGCAATTAAAAAGAGACCTAAAGATGACCCTTATCCCAAGGAATATTACCTGTTCTTGCTTGCAGTAAATTATAAAACCAAAAAAGACTATAAAATGGCAATTAAAACGATGAATCAAATAATTAAAAAGAATCCATTATATAATGAAGTAATATTCTTTTTAGTGGCGGACGCATATTTTGAGCTTAAGAATTTCAAAGAGATGTCTGTTATTCTTAAAAAGGGTTTAGAATATTATCCTAATTCAGTAATAATTAAAGCAAATCTCGGTTTAGCTTATCATAATCTGGGGGATTCGACTAACTCAACAAAATATCTTAAGGTTGCACTCGAGAACTGCCCAAATGAAGCAGATTTTCTTATAATAGTAGGTTTTGTACATTGTAGAGTTGGCAAGGGGGACATCGGATTAGACTTAATGAATAAGGCAATTGAATTGAATCCAGATAATGCTATGCACTATGGTTTTCTTGCTAGAGCTTATCAAACACTGGGGGATATACCTAATGCTTTAAATGCAATAGAAAAAGTAATAGAATGGACTCCCGACGCAGCAGCAAAAGAACTTAAGAAAGAATTAGAGAGTTTAAAATAAAATATATGTTTTTTGTAGCTGAACAGCTAAAAATTATCTTCTCATCTTAACGAAATCACCAGATTTCATTAAATTACACGGTTTAATGTAATTCTTTCCCATCTTTTCTGCTGTATCTTCTAGCAATATCGACCATTTTTCAAAATTATTTCTTCCGGCACTAAACGGACCAGGCATATTAGTTCCTTTTAACATAATATCGTCAATAATTTTATATCCAGAAACGATATTATCTTCCAAAAGCTTGCACCCTTCATTTAGTTGGATTGCAAAATGAATTTTTGGGTTTAATAAGCCAGCTTTTTTACTAAAATCTAGATTAGGTGTTCCTTTTGTCCAATCATAGAACCCTTTTCCTGTTTTTTTTCCCAAATTTCCTTCTCTTACTAATTTTGTTAAGACTTTTCCTGGAGAAAAATCAGGAGATATATATTTTTCATAACTTTTTATACTATTATAGGCGGCATCCACTCCAAGATAATCTATTAATTGACATGGCCCCATTTGGAGTAATTGTCCTGCCCCCGCATCAGCATCAATCTGTTCCCATGGAATGTTCTTCTCATATGCTTGATCCAAAATCCAACCAATATACATGATAGGGGGGATTAGTAATCTATTGGCAATAAATCCTGGACTTTCCTTTTCAATTCGAACAGAAAGTCTTTTTCCTTTAAGACAAGGTAATTTTTCACCAATTGCTACACAAATATCTAGAACATCATCAGAAGTTTGTTCTCCCTTCATTACTTCAACACATCCTTGCGTATAGACTGGGGGAAAAAAATGCATACCTATAATTTGTTCAGGTCTTTTTGAACCAGCAGCTATTTCTGTTATGCGAAATGTTGATGTATTTGAAGCAAAAATACAGTGAGGAGGTGCATGTTCCATAACAGTGGCACATACATCTTTTTTAAGTTCCATCTTTTCTACAATTGCTTCAAACACAAAATCAGCATCTTTAACTACTGAAGCTAGATCTATTGATTTTGTACATTTTGCCATAAGATCATCTATAGATACACCCTCTAATTTTCCCTTTTTATTAACCTTCTCTAAGCCTTTTTCAATTTCTTTCCATCCATTATCTACAAATTCATCTTTTATATCAATTAAAGTGACATTGTAGCCTGCCATTAAGGACACTTGCGCAATTCCTTGTCCCATTATTCCTGCTCCAATCACAACTATATTTTTGATATCGGCAATTTCAATCATTTTCGATTAACCTCTTCCCTAATATTTTTCGTCATTCTTCTTCTTATTTGATAAATTGGTAAACAATAAATAAAAAACTATCATCAATAAACATTGATTTAGAGATAGAATTTAATCCGAATTATTTGTCAATAAACCACTTAGCATCCTATACAATATATCTATGAATTCCTTATCTGTACCATAAAAATTATCTAGAATGACATGCGTATGTATAAGACTCGTACAAATTCTCCCAACGATAAAGAAAGTTTTTTCTGGTTCCTTGATATTTGGGTAAAACTTTAAAAAAATGTTCTTTAAAAAAGTATCCAAACGATTCTTTCCAGATTGCATTAACTTCTCTAGATCTTTTAAAGCATTTTTGTTCGTAAGTATTTCTACTTCAAACCCATTAATTAATGGTGCAAATTTGCGGTGCCTTTCTAAATATTTAAATAAATAAGCTTTACCTACTTCTGGATTATTTAACTGACCAACTTTAGAAAGATCAAAATTTTCTATGAATTCGTTGCCATAAGAAAGTATAATTTCATATAAGATTGATAATTTGCCATTCGGAAAGTGGTGATATAACGTTCCAACACTAATTTTGGATTCTTTCGCAATTCTTCTTGAGCTTATAGCACTATATCCATTTTTAACGATTAATTTTTTTGCTACTTTAAGAATCTTGTCCTTAGTTTCAATATTGGGCATTTTTTTTATAAAAAATTATTATTTGAACTAAAAATCCTAATTACAATATGGTTTTAAAACTTTTAAATATGTCGAACGGTGTTCGAAAAATTTATTAAGAATTAAAGATGTTATTTATAAATCGAGCAGTGATCGAACAAATCGAATTTTGCTTTAACTTAGGTTTAAATAACTAAAATTAGATAACATTTCTATAAAAATATTTTTAGATAGACATCCTACACAAAAAAAATAAAAAAAAGAGTAAAGAAAAAAATGGGAGTAATAACTAAAATTGCTTTACGCAATATGAAAAGACGTAAAACTCGTTATATTCTTACGATAATTACACTAGTTCTTAGTGTGGCGTTGTTTGGTGGCGTAATGATTGTATCTGATTCATTTGGTGCTATGTTATTACAGGGTATGGACTCCCAAATGGGATCCGCTGATATTCTAATAAAACCTGTTAATGGTACAGATGTCTGGTTTGAACGTGATGAGATTAATGATGAAATTGATTCTATATCACATATTGACTCAATTGCTTATAGAATTACAGGATTTAATGTTTATTTAAGTTCGACTGACAGTGGGAATCAAATAGATAATAGCACAAGAACTTTAGTATTTGGAATTAATCATACCGCACAAGGAGAGAAAAGTTTAGGCGGTAGACCATTTATATTAGATTCCGTGAGTGATGAGGAGACTTTCGAAGGTCTTCTTGAGTATGAAGATGTTAGTAATGGAGATCGAGTAATAGTTATTACAGAAGCTTTAAAAATCAAATTTGGAAGAAATTTCTCGGCTGGAGATACTATATGGATTCTCCCATATGAGGGAGTCGACCAAGGATATGTCTCTACAGATACAGGAACATGGATTGCTTATACAGTTGTTGCTGTCGTACGAGATACAAGTGAAGCACGTGATTTTGATGCCGAGAACCCATCAGATGGATACTCATCCGCACAAGGAGCTGCTCTATTTACGAGTATTGCTAATGCCCATGAGCTTGTTGATGGCTCTGAAGATCATACTGGTGAATATACGCTATGCGCTGTAGGTGTTGATCACATAAAAAGAGTTGCTCCAGTAGTACTGGAACTTGATGAGATATTAGAAGCTCTTACTGGTGATGATGATTGGAGTCTCTTAGATGTAAAGAGTGATAATTTAGATATGATAGTCAGTACCATGGACATGATGGAAATTATGTTTATGATGTTTGGGCTAATTGCCTTAATACTTTCAATGATATTAATAATGAATGTTTTCAACATTATAAAGAAGGAGCAGGAATATGAGACTGGAATCTTCCAAGCTATCGGTGCGTCGAAATCTGAAACTTTTAGATTATTTCTAACCCAAGGTGTAGTAATGGGATTAATCGGAGCGATTATTGGGACAATCGCTTCTTATTTTATATCTTATGTAATCTTTACAGTTACTGTGGATACACTCCAAAATCTAACAATAGCTGAAGGATTTGTTCCTGATAGTTTTGAAATTATTTTATTACCATCAACAGTAATTATAACATTTGTAGTTGGGCTAGGAGCGTGTATTGTTGCTTCACTTTACCCCAGTTGGAAAGCAAGTCGTAAGCCAATTATTGAATGTTTAAGCCCTCTTGAAGAAAAGACTAAAAGAGAGAAAAGACATTATATAAAGAGAGCGATCTCATACATAGTTGGTAGTTTAATTATTGTTGTGGGAGTTTGGATGATCAATATGCCATCTAGTGGTGGTGGTTTTGAAGGAGGTTTTGAAGGTATGGGAGGGGAAAATATGAACGCCTTTTTAGGACCTACCCTTGTATTATTAGGTATTATTTGGTTATTGGCTTTACTACTTAAATATATCAATCGAGTATTTGTAATATTGTTTTTACCGTATCTTAGAAAAACAAGATTATTAACAGAAAAAAATATATTAAGGCACCAAAAACGTACCGTCCTGACCTTCGCAATGATCGCTTTAACAACTAGTTTTCTTATTGGTATGAGTATTATGATGGATTCAATGCGTGAAGGTGTTAATACAACCGTTTATAATTTTGTGGGAAGTGATGCACGAATATATACTTATAACACACCTAGATCTTTCGAGGATGATCTTATTAACCAGACTGGAATTGAAGATGTTATGGGTGTTAGTCATCAAAATGCACGAATTCAAATTGAAGGGGAATGGATTGGACATAGGTCTCTTGATAGTGATTATAATATCTCCATTTCGACGAATGTGATTGATCCTGGAGATGTAAAAGACCACATTTCAAAAATACCCATAATTTCTCCTAGCACTATGACTTCCACTAAATTAATGGATGAACTTCCTTCTGGAAATAACGTTATAATTGAAAAACCCTTAGCAGATGATTATAATATTGAGGTAGGTGATATTTTACCGATAGATTTCTCACTAGGCTTAACTTTTGCTAACTTAACAGCTATGATAAGTATGGATTTTAATAATGCTCATGAAGATACGATAATTGTTAATATGAGTGTTGTTGGTATTGTCGAAACTATTCCAGGTTTTTCAACACTTGATCTCATGGGAGGCTTTGGAGGGGGTGGTGGAAAAACTTATAATATATATGTCGCTTGGACAATTTATGAGGAAATAGCATCTAAAAATTTACCTGGGGGAGGGACAGATTTGGTTTTTAGGCAATTAGGTCAAACAGGAAACGAAACGATAGACGCTCTGACGGCAAATTGGTTTAATTTCTCTAGTATAGAGACTTTATTAGATGGTATGAGTGGAGTTGACTACTATACTACAAGAATGGAATCTTATACTTTTACATCTTATAATTCCACAATGGATTTTGCAACTTCTGTTGTTGGTATTCATACAAATTCTACTGGAAAACTAAAATCTGATTCATTTTTTGGCAACAATAGTCTTATTGAGAAAAATATGAGCTATGTAGGATCTACAATGGAAGAACTTCTAGATACGACAGAAAATGTTTGTGTAGTTGATGAAACATATGTAAAAAATCATCCAACAGCCAAAATTGGTGATAATATAAGTATTCTTCCGCAACATTTAATGTTTGCGCCAACTCCTGTAAGTTCTTGGCCAATATTCGAAATTGTTGGAATAATTGAATCACCCACCTTTAATAATACAGAAAGATATAATTGGATGGCCGGCTTTGAGACTGGATTTGAAGTTGGAGGAAATTCGGTTTACATAAATTACGAAAAAGCGAGAGATAGTACATACGCTTATTATAAAGGTGTTGACTATTCTAATGATAAAATAACATCAGTTCTACTTCACAGCGATAATTCAAAAAACATTTCATCCCTAAAAAACTCAATTTTAACAGAATTATCAAATGAGGCTGGGAATTGGACAATAATTGATGTTAAAAGTCTGTCTCTTGAAATTAGAACTTTTGTATATGATTGGTTCGTATGGGTGGAGGCAGGAGTAGATGATGAGGAAGTTTTGGAGACCGTGTTAGATTTCATTGAAGGTGAAAAATATCTCGTATTATTTAGTTTTACAAGAACATTTATGGCTTCAAATTTCAAAACAATTCTTAATATGATTGTTTTCATAATGAATGGTTTGCTTCTTTTCGCGATAATAATTGCAATGATTGGATTGACATTACATAGTTTACTAACCACAATGTCGCGTAGGAGGGAAATAGGGATGCTTAGGTCGATAGGGCTGAGTAAAAAAGGTGTGATTAGATCAATATCAGGAGAAACAATAATTCTATCTCTTTTGGGTGTTTTTGCAGGTATATTCGCAGGTTTTGTTCAAGGAACCTTAATGGTGAATAATTTACCTGGGGGTGGATTTCTCACAGTTACATGGACGATTCCGTGGTTAACCATTATTATTTTAGTGTCAGCTACTTTAATTACAACAATAATAAGTTCACGATACCCTGCAAAATGGGCAGCAAACTTGAATATAATAGATGCGGTGAGAACACGATGAAAAAAGTGAAGATGAATAAAGAACAAAGAGCTACAGCGAAATCAGTAAGAATAGATCCTGATACAGTCCTTACAGTGGAAAATCTTACAAAAACTTATACTATAGGTAATTCCACAATCACAGCACTAAACAATGTTAATCTTATAGTTAAAAAAGGTGAATTTATTGCCATAGTTGGCCCATCTGGTTCAGGAAAAACAACACTAATAAATTGTCTAGGCGCTCTTGATTTTCCAGATTCTGGTAAGATTATATATAATGTCGATAGTAAAGGAACGGGCCTTGATCTTGGGGTAATGACTAATAAACAACACAAAAAAATCCGACTGCGTAAGATAGGATTAATTTTTCAATTCTATAACCTTTTTCCAATTCTAACAGCTTATGAAAATGTAGAACTCCCCATGATTATCGATAAAAAGAGTCCTAAAGAGAGAGAAGAGAGAGTTAAATATCTTTTAAAAAGGATTGGACTTGGAGAACGAATGGACCATCTTCCATCCCAACTATCTGGTGGAGAGCAACAAAGAGTAACAATATCGAGAGCTTTAGTGAATGAACCGCTTATAATTCTTGCTGATGAACCCACAGGGGAACTCGATACGGAGACAACTACGAATATAATCAAAATTTTTCTCGAGCTTAAAAATGCTGGGGAATCAATTTTAATGGTTACCCATAATAAAAGAATTGCAAAAACTGCAGATCGGGTCATTACTTTAACTGATGGAGAATTTACTCATGAATCTAAGGGTGGAAAACCAATTGAGGATATTTACAAGCACTAAATTGGAGGGAAAAAAATGAGAAAAGAGAAAAAGGAAAAAAAACAAGAAATGGCTTCTCAAGAAACAATTGACTATGAATTGGACCCTAACGCAGTAATTCAAACGTTTAATTTAGCTAAGATTTACAATATTACTGAAGGGGTTGAAATTAGAGCTTTAAACGGAATTGATATTGATATTAAGAAAGGTGAATTCGTTTCTGTTATGGGTCCTTCTGGTTCTGGAAAGACAACACTTCTTAACATGATCGGTGCTCTAGATATTCCTACAACTGGTGCAGTGTATATTAGAGGTACAAATATAGCTAATATGGACGATACTCAACGTACTAATTTAAGACTCAATGAAATTGGATTCATTTTTCAGTTTTATAATCTAGTTCCTGTTCTTTCTGCATATGAAAATGTTGAACTGCCAATGATATTTGCTGGTAGATCTAAAGAAGAACGAAACCGAAACGTTAACAAATTTCTGGATATCGTGAGTCTGAGTGAAAAAGCAGATCATCTCCCCTCAGAACTTTCAGGTGGAGAACAACAGAGAGTTGCTATTGCTCGAGCATTATGTAATGAACCTTCTATCTTAATTGCTGATGAGCCAACAGGCGAACTTGATACCGTCAAGGGTATGGAGATAATTAGACTTTTACGAGAATTAAATTTAGAGCTCAATCAAACAATTTTAATGGTAACGCACGATCCGGCGGTGGGCACTCTCGCAGAAAGGATGCTAAAAATGCGAGATGGCAAAATCATAGAAACTGTAATTACTAAAAATTAAGTACATTTCCTCCAAGGAAAGAAAGATGATCTTTGTTTTTTAGAAATTTATGTATAAGTATTCTCCTTAGACAAATATACTCAAAGAAAGGTAGTTCATTTTTTCCCATTTTACTCACATCTTTGATAAATTGGAAAACATTAAATAAAAAACTATCAATACAAATATAATGACGAAACTAAACAGTAAACTTGAAGACACTCTTAAACCCACATTCTATATGGATTATGATCATCCATTAATTCAGGAAAAGGTAAGAGAATTAACCGAGGGTTTTCCTAAAGAGGATGATATTGGTAAAGCTGTAAAACTTTTTTATTTTGTGAGAGATCAGATAAAATATTCAGTTAAAGATGCCCGAAAATCCTATAAAAAAGCAAATTGGAAATCAAGTTTAACACTGAAGAGAGGTTTCGGATTCTGTATTCCAAAATCAATATTGTTAGCTTCATTAGCAAGATCTATTGGAATTCCCTCAAAACTTCATTTTGTTGACATTGTAAACCACATGACTTCAGAGAGGCTTAAAAAAGATATGGGTAGTAATCTATTTATCTTTCATGGATTTGTAGAATTATTTTTAGGTGGGCGTTGGGTTGAAGCAAATTGTGCTTTTGATAAAGAACTTTGTCATAGGAAAAATTTTCCAGCTGTAAATTTTGACGGAAAACGTGATGGGCTATTCGCTAGCACTAACAAGGATGGAAAACCGTTCGTTGATTATATTAAAGATCGAGGGACATATAATGACGCTCCACATCAAGAAATAATGCAAACTTGGGCTGAAGGGTATCCAGGGCGCTATACTTATAACGGAAAACCAATATAATTAACTTTTTTTAGATAAATTCTCTTTAGATGTCTTTTTAGTTGTTAGCGACCTTAGAATTGATTTATCTTTTTCTGAGGACTTTTTTTATGTTTCCCAAATAATAATTTTTTGTTTTTCTCAATAAATTTCCAACCAAATCCAGTAAGATCTGCAAGGGGGCCTTCAATTCCTTTAGGGTTTCCTGTCTTAGTATAAAGGATTTCAGTATGTTTGATGGCTTTAAAAACTTGGTGTGGAGTTTTATATTTATCAATTAAAGCTTTCGCTTTTTTTGGACCAATATCTACTAAACCTTCAATTATGAAAGTTCTTCTTTCCTTTTTCGACAATGCTTTAGGAGCTTTCCTTGAAAGAAGTGGCATTCCATCTTTTACCTGTTCCCGATATGCTATTCTCTCTATAACAATTGCTGTATCTTCTAAATTTCGAGTTGGAATTACAGAGATACCTAATTTGTATGAGACAAAAGAAAGTGCTCCATAAATTGATGATATTTTCATTCCCGTATTTTCAAAAACAGCATCGTTCAAACCTTCTATTATCAAAATTGAATGTTTGTAACTATCTTTTAAACGAAGTAATTGTTCAAATAAACGATTATCCATAATAGAAGATACAAAATCGGATCCTTCTTTTCGTTCAATCGCTACATCTTCTGAGATAACTATATCTGCTATATCTAATTGTTCTGAATCATAAGTAATCGTGTCTTTTCTTTTGTCTAATAAGTGTTTAAGTTTCTGTTCCCTATTATCGATGATGACGTGAAGGGGATCTTTTTGGCTCATTTTCTAATTTAAGAATTAGATTGGTATGTATTAATAATTTTGCTTCAAAGTTAATAAAGTAGAAGTTAGTTATCAGTATATAAAGAAAGAAGTTCTTCAAATATGTTTAGTTATTTTCTCATTTTTTAGTTGCAGTTTTCTTGGAGGATGATTGCCCTTTAAATACAATAAAATATCTTTCGTGCTATACAATCTATTTCTGATTAAAATTAAGATAAAGAGAATCACTCCTGTAGATTCTGTTATCAATCCTACAGGGTTTGTAAACAGTGCTCTAAACCAGTACCAGAATGGTTCTTCAATCACGATAAATTCATAAGATATAAAGGGATAAAAGAAGGGAACGTTAGGGATATCTAATACTAGATGCATTATTACACCGAAAAGAAAGGGTAATGATATCTTTAAATTTTGTTTAGTTGAAAAGTGGAGAACCAAAAAACTCATTAAAACAAACAATAAATTATGAGTAAAAAACCTGCCAGTTCCAAAACCTAAAAGGAAAAGTGGCTTATCAATTAAATCAGGAAGTAATGAGCCAATTACTAACGCAAATCTATTAATTTGTAACTTCTTAATCTGAGGAATTTCTGTAAAAGTCAACGGTAGAGCTATATGAAAAATCGGAAACATTCTACTTCATCTTTAGATTTGTTTTAAATTATGAGATGTTAAAAAAATGGAAGAAATAAAACAGAATTATTAAGATAATCAAAAATTCAATTGAGACCTTTAAAGATTTCTTGATAAGGTAACTAAAAGGCACAATTTTTTCATGGTATAAGTCTAAACTCTTAAAAATTCTTGGAATGGTTATTATTCCTTTACCCTGAGCATTCTTATCATAATCTAAGTCTATGCTTGATTTTTCCAATAATTTAATTATTTCATCATATGATATAGTTGGATCATATTCTTTAATCAGTGCAATTATTCCTGCACCAAGTGAGGCAGATATACTAGTACCTGTTACTGATACACGAAGGTTCTGTGATAATGGTACGTTAATCTTTGTTCCCGGCAAGCAAAAATCTGGTTTTATCCTTTCATCCAGTGTAGGTCCCCTTCCACTAAATTCAGGGATGGTTAACTCTTTTTCAAGAGTTCCAAACGTAATAACTTTTTTAGCAGCTCCCGGACTTCCAATTGATTGTGGTTCCGGACCAAAATTACCCGCAGGGGATACTATTATTACTCCTTTATCCGCTAAGGTATTACATGATAATGATAGTATATCTTTTCCATCTGAGGGATTTGACGTCGTAAAAGATATTAACAGAACATCAATCATTACTTTTTTTTTAATAATTATATCAAAAAATTCCAAAATATGTGAAAAATTGTATTTTTCTTTTGAATTGGAAATATCAAAATCATGAATTTTCACATCAGGAGCAATTCCTATTAAATTTTCATTAGAATTCTTAAACTGGTTGCTAATAATACTTGCCATTATTGTTCCATGGGTAATATCTTGATTTTTAGGATTTTTAATTTTTCTGTTCTTTCCCAAAGTATGGTGTGTTATGTTAATATCAGATATACACGGAAAATTGTTATTAACACCCTCATCAATAATTCCTATATTGATATTTTTACCGGTAAAGGAGATTTGAGAAGTTCTATAATCATCGATCTCTAAAATTTCAATTACATCCAACATTGAAAGATAAACTCTTTGATCTTCCTCTATTTGTGTAATTAATTTCTCTTTATCAAACTTGAGAATCTGATCTTTCTTCAAATCAACATAAATTGATGGAATTAAATCAAACTTTTTAATAACCTTTAAAGTCTTATTTTTTGAAATAAACTTTTTTCGATCTGTGAGATTTTTGAAAGTAATGATAACTCTCTGAATTTTTGATTGATCTTCAAGTTTTTCAATGAAAGGAGCATAAATTTTTTGATAATTCATTTCAATTAATATTACCTAAATTTAATCAAACTTAAATTCATTTAAAGTTTCATCAACTGTATAATTTTCGTGTACCAATTTACTGATGGCACTTACCATTTTTGTAGGATCTTCAGATTGAAAAATATTTCTTCCGAATGCTACTCCTGCTCCTCCTGCTTGAAGAGAATCATGAACCATTTGAAATAAATCGGGGATCGTATCCATTTTAGGTCCACCTGCAATAATTACGGGAATTTGACTAACACCATTCACAATCTCTTTAAAAGAATCAATATCTCCTGTATAGTTTGTTTTAACAATATCTGCTCCTAATTCTACACCTGCTCTCACTGCTATATTTACAACCTCAGGATCATTCTCATCAGTAATTTTTTTACCTCTAGGATACATCATCGCTATTAATGGAATTCCCCATTCTCGAGATTTTTCTACAACAATACTAGCATCTTTCAGCATCTCTGGTTCTTCATCAGCGCCAATATTAATATGAATAGATACTCCATCAGCTCCCATCTTTAGAGCTCTCTCTACTGAACAAACTAAAACTTTCCGATCAGGATCAGGAGCCAAACTCGTAGCACCAGATAAATGTAAAATTAATCCTATATCTTTTCCATATCTTCTATGCCCTACTCCAACCATGCCCGAATGCATTAACACGGCATTTGCCCCACCAAGGGAAACTTTATCAATCACCTCGGCGATATTTTCCAACCCTTTAATGGTTCCCATTGTTAGTCCGTGGTCCATAGGAATAATTATTGTTCTTCTGCTTTTACGGTTGATAATCCGTTCAATTCTTATATTTTTTCCGATGTTCAAATGTAGTACACTTTTTACATTAATTTATTCATAAATAATGAGAATAAGTATAAAAATTATATTAATGGAAGCATAAAAAAGATTACCATGGTTTCCTAAGAGTCGTTGGTCTACTCATTTCAGATTTACTTGGGTAGTCCAAATTATAATGAATTCCTCGACTTTCTTTCCGAGATATTGCACACACTATTATTATTTTAGCAACTGTAGCTAAATTTCGTAATTCTACAAGATTCTTTTCTATTTTAAAATCCCAATAATACTGGTTTATCTCATCTAAAAGAAGATTAATTCTTTTCTTAGCCCTTTGAAGACGTTTATCTGTACGAACAATTCCTACATAATTCCACATAAATCTCCGAATTTCATCCCAATTTTGGCTTAGTACAACTGCTTCTGTTGAAGGTACAGCATGACCTGGTTCCCATTCTTTGAAATCTGTAAGTGTTAGATCCTTTACCCTGGCTGCAAGCGTAATTGCACATTCATAGGCGCAAACTAAACCCTCTAATAATGAATTACTCGCAAGCCGATTCGCTCCGTGAAAGCCCGTGTATGCAGATTCTCCAATTACATATAGATTTTTTACTTTAGTAGATCCATCTATCTTAGTTAACACCCCTCCACAGCAATAGTGTGCTGCGGGGACAACAGGAATAAATTCTTTTGTAATATCTATATTAAAATTTATACAAGTCTCATAAACTCCAGGAAAATGATTTCTAATAAAATCGGGGCTCTTATATGAAGCTATATCGAGATAAACATGGTCATCTCCCGATTTCTTGAGTTCAGCATCGATTGCTCTTGAAACTATATCTCTGGGAGCCAAATCTTTAAGAGGATGATATTTATCCATGAACTCCCTACCCTCAATGTCCTTTAGAATAGCTCCCTCTCCACGCATAGCCTCAGTTATTAAGTATGATTTTGCATATGGATGATAAAGGCAAGTAGGGTGAAATTGGTAAAATTCCATATTTGCAATAATTGCACCCGCTCGGTATGCCATAGCTATTCCATCTCCAGAGGAAATATCAGGATTTGTGGTGTAAAGATAAATTTTACCGGCTCCCCCGGTAGCGAGTATTGTAGATTTTGCTGTAATATTATGAATTTCTCCACTGTGTTGGTCTAATACATATACTCCGTAGCATTTAAAATTCTTGGCAAATAAATTAACTGCACACCAAAATTCTTTGATTTCAACATTCTTTAATTTTTTTACTTTATCTATAAGTACTTGTTCAACATTTTGACCAGTTTGATCATTGACATGAAGAATTCTCCGTTCTGTATGTCCTCCTTCTTGTCCTAATTCGTACTGACCATACTCATTTCGGGAGAAATTAACACCTAAATCAATTAAAGTCTTTAACCTATCCGGGGCTCGAGAAATTATCTTTCTTACGACACTTTCATCACATAATCCATCTCCAGCAACCAAAGTATCTTGAATGTGTTTTTCAAAATTATCATTAGAATTCCATACACAAGCGATTCCTCCCTGAGCATGAAAGGTACTACTGTCTTGTAAGCGTTCTTTAGTAATCAATAAAATTTCTTTATCTGGAGCTAAACGAGAAATATTTAATGTGAGAAAAAGCCCAGAGATTCCACTTCCGATTATAAGAAAATCTGTTTTAAGCTTCAATGAAGATATTCGTATTTTTTTTTGTATAATTTAAAGTTATAATTAAATACCAATTATGAAATTAAAGTTTTATTCCTATTTTGGATTAATCTTCTACTTTTTAAGAGGAGAATGGGCAAAGCTAAAAGGATGTTAGTTTCTTCTTCAAATTATCAATATTTCGCGTAATTACATCTACATATTGATTTTGTTCCAATTGTGTAAAAATTTTCAAGCTATCTTCAAAGGATTTAATCGCCTTACGATATTCGTTAAGTATTTCATAAATTCTCCCCAAATTATAAAGATCACTAGCTTTTCCCATTAAATCTTCTTCTTTTTCGTCAATTTGGAGTGCTTCTTGATAAGCTTTTAATGCTTTACCATAATTTTCGAATTTTTCATAAATCTTTCCAATATTACTATAACTCGCTGCCTTATTAGAATACTCACCTAATTCTCCAAAAATTAAAATAGCTCCCTCATATTTATCAAGAGCAGCCCAATGGTCACCTCGAATCATGTTAATCGCCCCGATTTTAGTTAATAACATTGCTTTTTTTGAGAGATCCCCAATGCTTTCTACTATGTCTAAGGCTTCCACATATGATTCTGCTGCTAATTCATACTTTGCTTGTGTGTTATATATTGTACCAATATTATTGAGATAAATTACTTTCATTAGAGGATCTCCTAATCTTTCTTCAATATTAAGAGCTTCTTTATACTTTTCTAATGCTTGATCCAGTTTTCCTCGAGACAAGTATAATGAACCAATATTATTTAAACAGCCTGCCTTTTTTGAAAGATCTCCTAATTGTTCAGCGATTCTAACTGTTTTGTTATAATGATTTAGAGCACTGTCTAAATTTTCAGTTTCATGATATATGCGTCCAATATTATTTTCTAAAATAACTTTGCCATAAAGATCTCCCAATTGATCAGCAATTTTTAGAGCTTCTGTATATTGTTCCATAGCAAGATTATATTGATGTTTAGAACTATGAATCATGCCTATATTGTTGAGAAGTGCTGCTTTTTGACTAAGATCCCCTATATCTTGAACTATTTTTAAACTTTCTCTATATTTCTCTAAAGCTTGATCAAATTCTCCTCTAATTTCATGAACTCTCCCAATATTATTAAGATTAACTACTCTACCCGAACTATCACCGATTTCATCGGCAATTTCTAACGCATTAATGTAATTTTCTAATGCTTCTTTATAGTTTCCCCAAGTTAAATAAATACCCCCAATATTATTAAAAGCAGCCGCTTTACCAGGCAAATCTTTTAATGCGTCATCAATTTGTAAAACTTCCTTAAATTTTGTAATAGCTTTGTTATATTTCCCTGTTATTTGGTTTATGAGCCCTAAAAAATTCAAAAAATATGATTTTACTGGTTGATCATTGGTTTCATTTGCAAGCGAAAGACCCTTTTCTGAACATCTTTCCGTTGCATCTAGTTGTTTTAAAAAATAAAATAATTGGGTAGCTAATTTGTATTTACTTATAAGATCTAACTTTTCATATATCGGCTTAATCCATTCCAAAAAATTAGGAATAACTATTTCAGAACCGAATAAATCTAACTCTTCAATAGAAATATGTGGGAGAAAAATAGGCCATAAAACAGTTTTGATAAAATTTTCAGTGTGAGTTTTGATTAAAATAGCATCAATTTCTCCTTTAGACGAAATCTCAATAAGGGATTGTTCAATAACAGAAATATTTTCTTGGTTTTTAATGTTTCTTTTAATTCTCTTAATTTCTATTTGGGGGTTTGATGAATGCTCCACCCATATAATTCTTTTGAGAAATGGCAATTCTTTTAATGTTGGGCCGATATCGAAGTCATCACTTCCCGAATATCCCATAACTACTAGTGTTCGCTGGTTCATAAGATTATATACTGCAAGTTTTTTATAAGGCTCAATTGCAAATGTTTCCCCTTCTTCTCTTTCTTTTCCTAAAGCACTGATCGTGGTAACAAGTGAGTCTCTGGTATCCTTATTTAAAACAATATTCCTTTTAGAACCATGAATTTTATATATAGGATATCTACTAGCGTTAATAAGAAGTTTTGGTTCTTGGTAGAAAATGAAATCTTCTTTAGTAATAACAGGAATAATGTCTTTATGCCATTGATTATCAAGAGTTCGCATCAAAGCTCGTTCGATCATATAGTCAAAATTAGTTGTTATGACAAAATTCCCGCGAATAATGGAATTTGCTAGGAAATAATGGATTAGATTGGGTTCTGTAATCTGTTCTAAGTAATCTAAAAAATGTAGCTCCTCATCAACTTCATTCTGAATCTTTTCTACCACTAATTCAAATCTTAAATTTTCAAGAACAAGTAAATTTTCTACTTCCTCAGGAGGAACGCAAAGTTCTAATAAATTTCTCACTATTTCTCTTGCTGATGGAACACTTGAAGGTTTATCTATTGAGATACCAGCGCCCACCAAAAAGGTATAGCTAGATTTTGGAGAAAATATTGATGCTATATTTTCATCAAATTCGATGAAATCTATTTCGTCTTCCATAATAAATTCAATATTTTTTAGGTAAACATACCTTTCTTAAATAATAATTATTCTGAAATATAATATAATAATTGCTTAAAAGTCTCTTTCATTTAAAAATCGAACAATTATATTAAATCATGCGTTGATCATGTCTAAGATAAAGTGTGTTCTTTTCTTTTGTGCGGGGAATACTTGTAGAAGTCCTTTCGCAGAATTTTATGCAAAGTGGTTAAAGGAAACAGAATATAAAAAAGGATTGGAAGATGTACACTTTGATTCTGCAGGTATTTATCATTATTATGAAACAGCTCAGCCTGGAACTGTAAAATATTTAAGGTCTAAAGGTATTGAAATAAAAGAATTTCATACTAAACTAATTGGTGCGGAGTTATTAGAAGAGCAAGATCTAATCTTAGGGTTTGAACAAAAACATCATATGAATAAAGTAAGAAGAAAATTTAAACATGTGAAAGATATTAACTCAAAATCATTTCTATTATTAGAATTTGCTGGAGAAAAAACAAATTTGGAAATTGAAGATCCATTTTATTTACCAGAAGAAGAATATAATAATATTCTAAGAAGAATAGAAAACGGAGTAATTAAATCTATTCTAAAAATAATTGAAATAAATAAAACTTAGATACTTTGTGTAATCACTATAGATTCCTTACCCTTTTGCACACTTTTTATTTAATTTTTATGTCAAAGAATCTCCATAAATTTTATTTACGTTATGATTCTTTTTATAAATGATACACTGTGGATAAAATTAAGAAAGTATTATGGGTTTGTTATGGGAATACAGCTCGGTCACCCGTAGCAGAATATTTAGCGAAGAAATTAAAAGAGAAATACAAAACTGAGCTTCAAAATATTACATTTGAAAGTACTGGTTTTATAAATGCTTTTTCCTATATTCAACCTGAATCTCGTGATTATCTCGATTCGAAGGGGATAAACTATTCAGATTTTAGACCCCAAACAATCAATCATGAATTGTTGGAAAAACAAGATTTAATTCTCACAATGGAAAAGTCCCATGCTCTTGAAATTATTAGGGACTTTGATACAATTGATAATATCGAAAAGAAAACTTTCACACTAAAAGAATTCAATGGAGAAACTGATAATATTAACATTATTGATCCTTATTATACCTCAAATGAAACTTACTATAAAGTCCTTAAAATTATTGATGCACATGTGGAAAAAGCTATAAAAAAAATCATAGAAATTAATAATTCGCTATGATCTCCTATTTCTTCTCTCTTTTATTGGCTTAAGATAAATTTGTGATATTTCGAAGACCAAAAATATATTTTTTCGATAAAAAAAAATATAAATATCACTTCCACGGTTATAATTTTAATGGATAAATTGATGATAAATAATTCTCTTATTGAGATTTTTATCGGGGATCTGAGTAATACTGAATACGATGCTGTTGTGATTCCAACCAACAGTAGACTTTTACCAAGTGGAGAATTAAGATGCAAAATTTTGCGTAAGGCAGGGAATCGCGTTCAATTAGAGTGTAACTCAATTATTAATAAAATTTCTCAGGTCTCTGTAGGTGATTCTGTAATGACAACTGGAGGGGATTATAGCCAATATTTAATTCATGCAAACGGACCTCGATTAGGACAGGTGAAAGAAGGTCAAAAATTAATGCAAGCAACTTGGAACTCATTAAAGTTAGCTGATGCGAAAAACTTAACTTCTATTGTTTTTCCCCCTATTTCTAAAGAAATGAGAGGTTTTACTACTGAATTTTGTGCTAAAGCTATGCTCATTTCTATTAAAAAATATCTCAAGGAAAGTAATAAGAATCTAAGAAATGTTTCAATTTGCTTAGAAAATCAACAAGATTTTGAAATTTTTGGGAATTTACTAGCTGATCTTGGAACATAATATTAATTTTGTACTTATATATCCAAAATTATTTCTTATTTAATTAAAACCTATTTTAAACCTATACTTTTTTATACAAGTAGAACCAATTAATTAACATCTAAAAATATTTTATTATAATATACTTTAGAAAGCTTAGGGGATTACCATTGGAAGTTGAGAAAATAAATGCAAAGATTCATAATGACGTTACAAATATAGATTCATATAAAGGACTTAAGATTATCTGTGAAGCATTTGTGTATAAAATTCTTAAAGTCTTCGGAAAGAATAGTTTATTATCGATCTTATATCAGGTAGGTGCTGGTCCTGGGGAAGTAATCGCAAATAAAATAAAGGAAATTTATAATAGAGACGAATTTGAAATCATAGAACTCTTTGAAATTCTATTGAACGAATTAAAGGATTTATATTCAATTCAAATCAGAGACATTCAAGAAGAACCTGGGAAAATTCGAATTGTTGTCGAAAATCGCTGTTTTTTAAGGGAGTTAATTAAAAGCAGAGAAAAACTACAATTTGGTAGGGCTTTTTGTCGAGTAAATAAAGGTTATTTTGAGACTGCGCTTGGTATTTTACTAAAAGATAAGATCAAAAAAATAGAAATAAATTATCTTGAGAATGATGAAGAAAATGATTTTTGTATAGAAGAGTTAATCTTTACGTTATAAATTTGTTTTATATGCATTTAAGTTCAGATCAATTTTGAATGTTTTTCTTAATTTGAATTTTTGAATTCATATTATTTTTTATTAAAATTAATAATTAATTTTTGATTTATCTAATCATAATCAATTTATTCTAAAATTAAAATTTATAAGAAATTAAGAGGATGAAGAAAAATGGTTGAAATTAAAAATTTAGTTGTGGTTGGTGCTGGCCAAATGGGGAATGGTATTGCTCAAATGGCATTGTTAGCGGGATATAATGCCACATTGGTTGATATAAATGATGAGTTTGTTGATGCTGGTTGGAAAAAAATAGATGAGGGAATGAAAAAACTCGAGGGAAAAGGATCCTTACCTGAAGGAGCAACCGCAGCAGGATTAATGGCAAAATGTAAAAAAACGACAGATTTAGCATCAGCTGTAAAAGATGCTGATATTGTTATTGAAGCAGTTGTTGAGAAAATGGATGTAAAAAAGCAAGTATTCAAAACTTGTGGGGAAAATGCTCCTGCACATTGTATTCTTGCATCAAATACTTCAACGATGAGTATTACTGAAATGGCTTCAGATTCAGGACGACCAGACAAGTGTATTGGAATGCATTTCTTTAACCCTGTTCCTTTGATGCGTTTGATTGAAGTTATCTATAGTGATCATTCTTCTGATGAAAGTATAAATATTGGTTTAGAATTCGCAAAATCAATACCCTGTCTTCGAGGAGAACGATTCATAGCTAAAGTACTTAGAGATAGACCAGGATTTATTTGTAATCGAGTTACTGCTCCTGTTCAAATATATAACAATTACGTCTATGATAGATGTGCTGAAGAAGGAAAAACATGGGATCAACTTGATAATGATTCTCGAGGAGGTCCTATGCCCATGACAGTTTTAGCTGACTATGTAGGTATAGATACAATGTATCACGGACAGAATTATTATACTAAAACTCTCTCTCCAGATTTTGCCCCAGGAAAAGTAATTACTAAAATGTTCAATGAAGGCCTTCTTGGAGCGAAAACGGCAAAAGGATTCCATGATTGGTCAAAAGGCAGGCCTCAACCAGATAAGAGCGCAGGGAAAGCAAGAATATATAAGCTTAAATACCCACTTGCGATTATGCTGAATGAAGCATGTCGAGTTTTAGAAGAAAAAATAACTGATAGTTGGGAAGTAATTGATAAAACTCTGATGGCCGGTATGAATATGCCTGGTCCAATGGCTCCAAATGTAAATACTTACGAGAAACAGATTGCAGTTTTGGAAGAACTTGTTGAATTGACTGGAAAAGAATATTTCAAGCCTTGTGAGTTATTGAAATCTGGAAAATGGGTTGAAATGAAATAGATAATTAAATTTTCTCAATTCTTATTCTTTTTTTTTATTTTATTTTTAGACAAATACACGCATTAAATCATTTTGGAAGTTCTTTATCTCGGATCTAACTTGCTCTTTTTCTAAAATTGGAGCGATAATTCTCAAATAAAAATTATTAGATCCTAGACTGTATTTTATAATAAATTCAGATTTATCATCAAAGTGGGATAATTTTGTAAGGAATAAAGTGTTACGATCCGCAAGTTTCTGAATTAGAACTAAATCTTCATTTATAGAACTCGTGATAACTTCTAAATAATCCTTAGGGTTGAGCATCTCTTCAAAGTAATCAGCAACTATTAGCCCTGAGTCAGTATATAGAACAGCATAAATACTTTTAAGCCTTTTTACAATTCTTTGTAAAACTTTGGTCATGTCATTAAGTTTTAATAATTTATTTAAGGAAAATGAGACTGTTTTTGCGATAGATGCTATATCATAAAAAGTAGTAGTGAAAAATTCGAATTTAAACTGTTCATTTAAACTGTTCACTAATATCTTAATTTCTTTAATCCGATTAGAGATTTCTTTATCACCTCTCAAGTCTGGATCACACTTGTTCAAGCATATAATTATTTCTTTATTAAAATTAAAATCACTATAAATCTTTAAAAGCTCATTCAGATAATTTATTGATTCCTGAAATTTAGACTCATCTTGAATATCTATAAAATAATAAAAAAATGTAGTATCACTAAAGTAAACAGGTTTGTCTAAGTATTCTTCCCTATATCGTTCTTGACCTCCCATATCCCAGAAGTTTATTTCCCATCGGTTTAAAAAATTTAAAGAACTATAATGGATTCTTACTGTAGGCTTTAAATTTTTAATTTCATCATGGAAATTGTATTTTTGTCTAAGAGCAATCAAAAAACTCGTTTTGCCTGCGTTATCTAACCCCGCAATAACAAATTTAATGTTTTTTAAAGAATCCTGTGTTTTGGGCATGGTTAACGACTGATGATTATTAGTACATGAAAAAAACTTTCTTTCCCATAAAAAAAATCTTAGTTATATTATTTATCTTTAAGCTTTTCCTAAATATAAGAAAATTACTTTAAGGGCGATAATAAAATCAGCAAAAAATTTTGAAAATTTTTAATTAAAGAAAAAATAATACTAAATGTCTTTAATTAAATGAAAATTGTAAATTAAATTCAAAACAGAACCAAAATAATAGAAGGTTGAATAAATTGTCAGAAGAAAAGAAATTTGAACATATAATTGTAGAGAAAGTAGAAGAAGGCAACTATGTAGTAATTAGTTTGAACAGACCTGATAAACTAAATGCACTTCATAACCCCCTCCTTAAAGAGGTTGTAGATGTATTAGAATCGATGGAGTTAAATTCAAGTATTAGATGTGTAGTTTTAAGAGGAACGAAAGATATTACAAAAAAACCAGCTTTTTCAGCAGGTGCTGATTTGTCAGCAGGAATGGGTGGTGGTATAAAGCCTAATATAGCTGTTCATATGTCTCATGCTATGACTATAAAGCATCGATATTATGATTTAATAGAAGATTTTTCTAAACCCTTAATTGCTGCTGTAGATGGTTATGCTCTTGGTGGCGGTTGTGAATTAGCTCTTGTATGTGATATCGTAATTGCTACAAAACGCTCCTTTTTTGGATTTCCAGAAATTAAACGTGGTATCTTCCCTGCAAATGGTGGCACTCAGAGAATGGCTCGAAGAATAGGATTGAATAGAACTCTAAATATGATTTATTATGGC
Source organism: Promethearchaeota archaeon (assembly GCA_019057775.1). Next base: position 21,246 of record JAHLWT010000315.1, on the reverse strand, counting down.
GATCGTGTAAGCGCAGAAAAGATGCTTGAATGGGGCTTTGTCAGTTATATAAGTGATGATGGAGAAGAATTTGAAAAACTGGTACATGAAAGGGCTTCATGGTTAGGAAATGCACCAACTACTAGTTTATATGTAATTAAAAAAGCAGTGAAATTTGGAACTCAAGTTCCATTAAAAGTTGGTCTTCAATTCGAGCAATTTGGGTTTGGACTCAATTCTACAAGCAGTGATGTAATGGAAGGAATAAATGCTTTTCTGAGGAAAAAAGAACCTAAGTATACAGGAGGAATGGGGTAAAGCGTAGTGAAGCGAATTACGCGCAGCCTGGTGACGTAAGTAAGTTTAACGTAAAATAACTTAATTTTTCTTTTTATTGTTTTTTTTTTATTCTTTATTCATATTTCTGATTATTTTATTTTAAAATCTGAATTATACAATTTCCTTTAGCTATATTACTATTCGAACTTATGTAAAAAATAAAAAAATAAGTTTTTAATTTGCAACTCAAATGGCATCATGCATTGAGATTTTCTATCACTGTTGCGACTCCTTGTCCGCCTCCAACACAAGCGTTAGCAATACCATATTTGGCTTTGTTATCTTTCAAAATTCTTGCTAAAGTTCCGGTTAAACGTATCATTGTTGACCCTAATGGATGACCAATTGCAGTAGATCCTCCCATAACGTTAACCTTTTCTTCTGGAATATTAAATTTATCCATACAATTTAAGGCAACAATACAAAAAGCTTCATTAATTTCCCAAAAGTCGATATCATCAGCAGTTAAACCAGCATATTCTAAGGCTTTCTTAGTTGCGGGGACTGGTCCTCTCCCCATAACTGTAGGATCTACGCCTGCCCATCCGATAGATACAATTCTAGCCATTGGGTCTAAATCTCTCTTCTTAGCTTCTTCAGCTTCCATTAAAACAGCTGCAGTGGCCCCCGCATTTAATGGAGATGAATTACCGGCTGTAATAACCCCTTGATCAGTGCCTTCTCTTTTAATATATCCCTCTTTACCCCCATTTTTTTCAAAGAAAAATGGTTGGGTTAAACGACGTAATTGTGAAACAGTTTCTAATGTTGATTTTCTTACATTCATATCTCTCTCAATAATCATCTTTTCTTCCACATTTCCTGGAGCATGCCCTTCAATTGGAAAGATTTCACCTTTAAACCAACCACTCTCATGATATTTATCAGCTAAGTTATGGCTCCTAACTCCGAATTTGTCCATATCTTCCTTAGTGAAAGTTGGGATTTCCTGTTCATATAATTTCTGAGCAGTTAGAAGCATGTTATACACAACCGAGAAATCTAAGTCTGGGCGATAATATTCGCTATTTTTATTTGCTACTTTTAAGTTCACATCTGTCCCTTTTCCTCTCACACGCGTCATATGTTCAAATCCAGTACTTAAGAAATATTTAGTATTACCAGTCATTATTTCCATTATTCCGACGTGCATGCCTGCACCAGCAGAACCACATTGCTTATCGATAAAAAACGATGAAGTATCGTAAGGGAAATCTGCTAAAAATAGAGGACTCCGACCTCCATAAGTCCAATTCTCTAATACTCCAGTAGCAACACCCACAGATACCTGTTCAATATCTGATTTTTTAATACCTTTATCAGCTAACTTTTCATCAAAAAATTTTCTTAATAATTGTGCTAGCAGCTCATCTCCTCGTATCTCTCCAAATACATCCCTCTCGGGTTGGGTTGGTCTAGAACGGGAAAATGCAGTACGGGCATAATCTATTAACCAAGCTTCCTTTAGTTGCAATTTAATTTCACTTCTTCTAATATTTTTTTTTATTTTAGTAAGAAACTAAATTTTGGATTAAAAATAAAAATTAAGATTCTTTTCAAAAAATCGAATAAAACAAGACTATAAAAAATTCTTAACAAAGCTCACAATTTTGTGATCCCTTTTTATTTTGATATATTTATAAATATATGATATATCTAGAGAAATGGATCTTACTTAACTCTAATATCATGATATACGACGCAGAAATAATAGAAGAAATTAATGATGGAGAGATAATTCTAAAAAAAATTTCGAAACAAGACGCAGATTTTCTCTATGGGGGATTAAATGAAAAAGGAATGACTGATTATCTTTCTTTAGAACCGTTAAAAACAAAAGAGGTTTCAAAAAGGTTAATAAGAAGTTATTTAAAATATTGGGAAAGTTTTGCTCAGTTTAATTATATTATAGCCTTACAGGGAACTGATAATGTAAAGATTGGCTCAGTAATCCTTTGGAATGTGAATTGGCGTCATATGAGATCTGAAATCGGAATCTGGATTATTCCTTCTTATTGGTCAAAAGGATTAGGAAAAAAAGCCTTAAACTTAATTAAAAAAATTGCTTTTAATCATCTTAAATTAAACCGCCTTGAAGCTCATATTGCCACAGAAAATATAACTTCAATATCTCTCTTTAAAAAAAGTGAGTTTCAAGTGGAAGGAACTCTGAAGAAATACTTAAATTTTCATGGAGTATATCATGATGCCTTACTCTTAGCTTGCTTGAAAAAGGTGTAATAACAAATAAGAAAATAAGAAATTAAAAAAAGTTATTCCTTAGTTTCCTTAGGAGTTTCACTAGGTTAACCAATAGGTTTCTTTTCAATTTTTTCTTTAATTTCAGGTGGTTTACTTACTGGCTTTGCCTTCATTTTTTTCAAATTCTCAATTTCTTCCTTATAGATTGTCCTGAAGCCTTTTTCTCGAGAAGTTATACTTAAACTTGGTGCGGATTTTCGTTTTAATGATGTTCTGTATTTTCGAACTTTTCTAACAGCTTTTGGATATTTCAATACTCTTTGATATGCGATAAGATAACTTCCCAATACTGCGGCTCCTATGATTGAAATAATAAATAATATTTGAAATAACGTATCATCTGTAGTTTTTGTTATTGCCGTCACAATAATCTCATAGCTTTCAAAATAATAATTATCATTTACAAAAGCAGTAATAATTACAGAATATGATCCTTCTGGAACATCTCTAAGGACATAAGAATATATCCCATCATTGTTAGTATCTAACAAATCTCCCGTACCAAAAGCCCATGAATATTTAACTGTAGCGTTTTTAATGAGACCTTCGAAATCAGTATTATTTAAAATAACATTTAGAGCAGCATTACCTCCTGTTTCAATATTTATTATATTATCTGCAGAAACTGTACTAATATCTGCAAAAATTCGTCTAACAGTTATTCTTGGATTTATAGTTTTAGTTTGGATATTTAAACCTTGAGCTACAACAGTTAAAATATTTACTCCAAGATGGAGATCTTCGGTTGTATCTATAATTAATGAGTATTGTTTTAGAGTTATATTTTCAATCATATCTTCAGTAAAATCGTCCCCTATCAATTGAATATCTGAACCTCCCATATGATTTCCTGCTTTATCGGTATATTTAATAGTCAAATTCAAAGTAGCACCAATAGGAAGTTCAACTAAAGGATCAGATGTTTTATTAACACTATTTAAAAATAATTGTATCTCTGTTTGTTTTTCAGTTACCTCAACTAAAAATGGCATTATTTGGAGTTCATAATTCTCTTTTTTTGCAAATACACTTAATGTATCAATTGTTTGACCAAATTCTATTCCGCTTATAATTATTGTGTATTGTTCAAGTTGTTGATTTTCTGTTAAATTCGTTAAGAACTGTCCACCTATTATTTTTACAGAGGCATTGCTTAGATGATTTGAAGATAAAGAATCTCGATATTTTACAGTAATATTTATTTGTTGGTCCAGTTCAATTGTAATTTTATCATTTGAAGAAGATAATACACCATTTAAAAATAATTCTAAAATTGATCCTAACTCATTTATTTGTACTCTTATTAATTTGGATTGAGCTTGGTAGTTATTAGCATTAATATTTATAACAAATGATTGGAGAGTCAGAGCGCTGTATGTTGCTGTGTTGCAAGTGAGTTCATATCGTCCAATAGAAGTTTGAATTAAATAATATCCGCCAATCCAATCAATTGAAATTGCACTTGTATTAATCCCAATGCCAGGATCAGTTTTTTCAGTATAGTTGAAACGCAAAGTAAAATTCTGGTTCCATGATACAGTGAAAAAATCATTTTCAACCGTAAGAAGTGTCTCTTTAACTACATCGACCGTAATATTTAAGATATTATTAATATAGAACGTAGCATTTGCATAAATTGTGAGAGTGTTGTTTCCTGGATCAGCTTCAGTAGCATTAAATTCAAATAGATAAAATCCAGGACTTATCTCGCTGAAGAAGTGGATTTGACTTGAAAAATTTGTGTATACAAGAGCATTTTCAATAGCAGTATTATCTTTTTTATCGTTAAATGTAACTTTTATATTTATTACCCGGTCATCAATAACATTCTCAATAAAAGATATCCCCTGGTCAGGTTGTAAAGTTGATTCATGGATTACAGTAAATTTCCTATAGATAATCCCTGTTTCATTCAACCCAAATGTTGAATAGGAATTATTCCAGGTAATAATAACTTCATACTCTCCAGCCTCATAGTTTGGAGGTGAACCAGGTATTTGAAAATAGTTAAAATCGATTAACCCATTAGAATCTGGAGATTGCATTTGAGTTTTTCCTGTCCAGATTGTACCATTTGGAAATCTAATATGGAGTTTTGCGTTAGTTTGTTGAATATACCCAGAAATTAAAGGAGAATTTGTGATTTTTGCTGTTATATTTATATAGTCGCCACTTAGGAATTCAGAATCCTGAACCCAATCATTTCCCGTAGGTGTACTCGTTGTATTTCTAAATATTTGCAATATTTCAAAGTAATTGAGGGCTTCTGCTTCAAATTTCCAAAAACCATCGGGAGTAGTTGATATTGAATTTACCGGAATTAATAAAACTCCCGCTGTAGAATTATCACACAGAGATAACCTATTAATACCTGGCTGCTGTGGCTCAGACACCCAAGTTATATTCACATCCGTTGGAAATTTAAGGATCATATTATTTTCTTCATAACCAGTAGGAACTGCGAAATAAGCATAACTTTCCCAATTAACGACACTATTATTTTCTGCTGTGAATTTCGTACCTTCTGAAAATATATTTGTTTCATAACTCGTCTCCGGAGTATTCTTCAATGCGAATAAATTTAAATCTGTTTCTAGTTCTATATCAAAATTACCAAGATCCCAGCTATCATCACTGCTAAAGTTTGCATAAACTTCTGAGAATTGCCAATTACCTTGTATTTCAACAAACCCCCGTCCCCAATCAACATCATTTATATTAGTAGAATTCATTTTCAATTGAATCTGACTTGGTTTAACTTCAGTCTTTGTTATTAATTTAACATTATCAATGAAAATCTGTTGATAATCTCCATTTGTAAAACCATTATATGTTGCTGATATTGGTGTGTATTCCCATGAGAATTTAATTTGAACTTCGGAGTCGTTAATAGGATTTCCATAAATATTAGAGGTGTTTGTCCAAACTCCCTGAGGAATACTAATATAATGCCATCCCGCTCCGAATCGGAATAAAGTTAACGACCCTATTGAATAAATGCTAATGCCATTGATAGAAAATGATAATAAATGCGAATTGAATTCCATTAAATGATATGGGTTTACTTCGAATTGAATTTCACTATCTAAAACCCCTCCTCTTGGAATACTAATATTAGATTGCCATGAACAAATATCTCCATAAGTATATGAATAAGAATTAAATGATCCTTGACCATCCATTCTTAATTCTAAACTTTCACGACCGGCTCCAGATAAGCTATCCATATAGTTTCCGCTCATAGTATTAGTTCCTGAGTCAGTAAAAGTCCAATTTTGATATGGATTTTCTATATATACCGTATCATTTTCTCCTGCTGCATAAGTCCCATCATCAGCTCCAAAATCAAAAGTTCCATTATTCCAATTTCTTGTATCGTACAAATTTTCAATAGTCGCATTTAATTTATAACCTTCCCAACCAATTCCTAGAGGTATTTCTGCCATATCATAAGAACCATTTGAAAAACTTACCGGTAAATTGTAATCTGTTCGGTTAGCATAATGAGTTACATTCCAAGGAGCTCCAACTCCATCATAAATATTATCTGAAGATAAGGCTTGATTTTTTAAATTAGAATATTGGAAATCCCTCTCAAAATCATTAGAGCTTTCTTTAGTAAAGGGAATATTTTTACTATTAAAATTTATTAAAAAAATATTGAGAAATAAGCCTATTAAAATAATATATAATGCTATAAACCTAACATACCATCTAATCTTAATATTTTTAATCAAAACTAGTCACCAATTATTTTTATAGTTTAATTTGAAGTATATTCTTAACTAAGTTTATTGGGTAAATATTACATATAAATAAATTACGCATTACTCAAATTAAAATTTTAGATTAAGTTTTCAAAAACGAAAATTTCGGCAACAAAATATCAATATATTAAGGATTTTCGCCATTCTCTAAAGTATCTTTCACTAATTTATCTAATTCTGCTTTTTTTTCTAAAGACTTATCAATTAACATATCATGTTCCAATTTTGATTTCATTGGCTCAGGTTGTTTATCAAATTTAGATAGTTTTTCTTTTGGAACAACTTCATGTTTAAGTGATGCTATTTTATGCACTGGTGGTTTGAATTTTAACATGCTAGATGTTTTATGCAATTCATGTTTGAATAATGTAGACATTGATTTTTCACGACTAATAATATGAGTACTAGGTTTTGCCTGGCGTTTTAATGTTTTTCGATATTTTCGAACCTTTCTTACTGCTTTTGGAAATTTTAAATATTTCTGATAGATATAGAGATAACTTGCTAATCCAGCTACTATTACAGCAGAAACTATGGCCAACACTTGGAATATTGGAGGTCCTGCTGCTTCACTTATACTAACGATAATCAAATCATAATCTTCAATAAAATACTCATCACCAGCAAAGGCAGAAATCTCAAAAGTATAAGTCCCATTTGGGAAATCTAACAGGGTAGCTTCATATATACCATCATTGTTAGAATCGGTAAGAATTCCATCTCCATTCTCCCACTGGTAGGTTACAATAGCACCTGTGATCAAACCATCGAAATCTGTATTATTTAAATTAACTCTAATAGTAATATCGTTGCCAGCTGTAGTTTGAATAGGATTTAAACCGGTTATAGTATCAATTTCACCATTAACCTTTCTAATAGTAACTCTTAAAAATCCATAGCCTGTCTGAAAATTAGGTTCTTGAGCTTCAATTGTCAAAAGATTTACGCCTATAAATAATCGCTCTGTCGTATTTAGAATCAGAGTGTATTGTTCAAGAGTCAAACTTTCATTTAAATCTCTGGTAACACCTTCAGAAATTAATCTAACAGTCGCATTTGGTATATGAAACCCGTTCAAGTCTGTATATTTAATTGTTATGTTTAAATCTTCTCCATAGACAAGTTCTAAACTTGGATCAAGTGTCAAATTATCATTATTTAAGAATATGTGAAGATTATCCGAGCTCAACTTATTTATTGTTATTATTGGGTATATTAACTTCAATTCATAATCTTCTAGATTAACGGAAACTGTCAAAAAATTAATTCCAATATTTGATATATCCGTATCGATGATAATGGAATATTGATCCAATACTTCATCCTCAACTAAGGTTCCTGTAAAATTCCCGGAAAGTATTACTGTTGCGTTTGGAATGTGGGCACCCGTATTATTCAGATATTTTATTGTTATATTTAACTGTTCACCAACATTAAGACTAAAATTTGGATCATCAGTCTTGTTCACATTGTTTAAAATTAAATGGAGATCCGTTTCAAAATCGGGGAAAATTATCGTATAAGAAATGTTGAGAGTAACATCATCAATTGATATCTGGATGGTCCGATTCAACCCAAAATCATCAGCTATGAAGAGTTGTATTGATAAGTTAACATCATCTGTAATTAAGGAGGTGACATCAAATCCTCCTGATTTTGCTACTTGAAATGATCCACTAGCAGTATCTAATTTTATTGTTTCGGAGTGTTGATTATCATTTATTAAAATTCTAATCTCTGAATTTGGGGAAGAACTAGGCCATGTCTCGTTAGTCATATATTTAAAGTTAAGTAAAGCTTGATTAATAACTATAGTTTCATTACTGAGACTACTAATTTTATCCGCATCTTGGTTCCAAGAAACGGATGTGAATTTATCTATTTTTTTTTCGTAAGTAAATGATAGATTAAAAGAATTAATCCGCAAAGAAGAAAATGTATCTCTATCAAGGGCATTATAATTATCTTCACAATAGATATCTATGCCTAGTGTTATACCAAAATGAAAATAATCTTGTTCTAAAGCTCTCGTCAGATAAAATATAAGAGTTTCTTCATCTATAACGTTCATTAGACTATTGTTGAAAAAAGTATAAACACCTGTACCCATACGTGTTTGATCACCTTCGCCCAAACTCATATTTTGAAAAAACGCTACTTCATAGAGATTATCATAATCCAAATTTGAAACTTTTACATAAAACCTTGCGTTGTCATAGTACGTTGCTGACCAGCCTGCTCCATCAAAGCTTAAATCATCAAAGGGAGTTTCAACATTTGTGTCAGCTCTCCCGGATACTTCAGCTGATAAATTAACTGAAGTAATTAAATATTCAGACATATTAACTGGCATAGTAACATTTCTCCTCCAATGTATACTCGGTCTGTTTCTAGATTGATCTATATTCTCATCATAAGTATGCCTTGCCATAGCACCATTTGCAGTAATTTCGTGATAATCTGGTTCTATGAAGTAAGAATTATTAAAAGCTTGCCACCCAACTGCTGGTTGAGGTGAACCTGAGATATTATTATATAATCTAGAGGTTCCCTTTACCTCAAAATTTGCTTGGCCCAGACTAGTTGTAGCGTTTACATCGGAATTATCACCAATATCCCCAAAAAGGGGAAACCATGTTGTTTCTATTGGTGTGTCTTCAAAATCAGAATTATTTAACCATTGTTTTGTATAGAATTCTTTTCCTGAAGTAGATAATTTGTCTTCTTTTTCATACTCCATAGGATATAAGGAATCATCTGATCTGTGAACTGAAATAGGATTAAAAACCTGATTAAGAAATATGGTGTTTAACACTAATCCCAAAATGATGATAGTAAACTTCATGGACCTATATTTTGTATTAATATTAACCAATTTGTACCAGATATTTCTCAATCTCCCTTTTAAATGATTTTTAAGTGAGTTTTTCTTAGTAGATGGATTATCAAGGCTTTTTTCTTCACTAATAGGTTTATTATTCTTCGTAGGTAGTTTTTCATTAACTGTCGGGGCTTTCTCAGTTTTTTTTTTCACAGACTCTTTAAATTTTTGTTCAGCAGAAGGTTTAGTTTTTAAAAATTTCATGGAATTGCTAAGTGATGTTTTATAAGCATTATGAAAAGTTTTTTCTCTAGAAATAATATCTACGTGAGGAACGTTTGTTTTTCTTAAAGTTCTGCGGAATTTTTGAACTTTTCTGACCGACTTTGGATATTTTAAAACTTTCTGATAGGCATATACATAACCTCCTAATGTAATTGAAGCGATAATGCCTATTGTCAATATACTTGAAATAAAATAACATTTTCAGCTGGCTTATACGCTGTGATTGTAATTACATAACTTTTAAAATCATAGATATTGTTACCAAAGGCAGTAATATTTATCCTATGTGTTCCTTTGGGAATATTTTCAATAGTTCCTTCATATATACCATCATTATCGGTATCTAATAGGATTCCATCTCCACCCTCCCAAATATATGTGACTATCGCTCCTTTTATTACTTTATTAAAATCGGTATCATTTATATATATTTTAATTGTAGCACTCTCTCCAGGGAATATATCAATTGTGTTAGATCCCGAAATTGGAGTTATCTGTGTATTTATCTTTCGGACTATCAATCTAGGGTTTAATGTTTTTGTTTGGTGTTCTTCTTCTTGAGCTAAAATCGCAAGGTCATTTTTTCCAAGACCGAATTTTATTGTAGTATTAATTACAATTGAATAATGTTCCAACATTACACTCTCATTAAAGTCTTCTAAAATTCCTTCACCAACCAATTGTAATGAAGCACCAGAGATATGGTTGCCAGCTATATCCTTATATTTCACGGTTATGTTTAATAATTTGTTTATTGCAATTTCATAATAAGGATCTATTGTTTTATCTTCTTGATTTAAATACAATTGCAAATTCTCGGCAGGAATTTTAGAAACTATTAAGATGGGACTAATTTTACGCGCCTCATAATTGATTCTATGAGCAATTACTTCAAAATAGATTTCTCCTAGATTGAATTCATTTCCCTGAATTATTATTGTATATTGTTCATATATGGGATCTTCAACTAAAATTCCTGTAAGATTTCCAAATAGCTGAACAATTGCTCCAGAGATATGCTTTCCAATATCATCAGGATACTTAATAGTTATATTCAAATCCGTGTTTATTGGGAGATCGAATATGGGATTAAGAGTTTTATCTATTCCGTTAAAAAACACCTGTAAATTTGTTTGCATGTCTGGAAAAGTTACAGTATATGTAATATTAAGAAAGACATCATCGATTGATATTACGATCTTTTTATCTAAATTAAATTGGTCAGCAATATAAACTTGAATTGAGATATTAATCTCCGTGTTATACGGTATTAGAGAAGTTACATCATATGCCCCTAGTTTAGCTTCTTGAAAGCTGGAATTAGCCGTTATTAGTTTTATAGTTTCAGTTAGTTTGTTATTATTTATAAAAACTCTAATTTCAGAATTAGGGGAAGACTCTGTCCAATTGCTATCAATTTTATATTTAAAATTGAGTTTTGCTTGTTCAACGATTATAGTATCATTACTTATATCACTTATTTGGTCTCCATCTTGCTTCCATGATACGGTTGTGAACTGATCTATTTTTTTTTCATATGTAAAAGAGAAATTACATGATTTAATAAGCAAGGAGTACCAGTAATCAAGTTCATATCCAGGATAATTATCTTCACAATCGACCTCTATACCGAGTGTTATTGTAAAGTTATACGGATCATGCTCAAATATTTTATTCATATAAAAAATTAACTCTCCCTCACTGATAGGTACCATATAAGTATCTGCTAAAGAATCTCTCGTAGAATAATCTGAATAAGTTCTACCTACTTGACCCTCTCCTAAAAAATCAGTTCGATACGACGATATCTGATATGCTTCAATATCTTGCAAATCTGAGATTTCGACATAAAAAAAAGCATGATCGAATAAAGAAGCATATCCACTGTCTAAAATTGGGGTATCATTTGGCGTTTCAATATCTTGATCGGCTGAACCATTCACTATTGCGCTCACTGAGGCAGATGTTATAATATAATCAGACATATCAACTGGCATTGTTATATTTCTTTTCCAAAGTACTCCAGCAAGATTAGCTGTTTGATCTCCTGAGTTAGGAGCAATTCCATTTCCTTCGTCATAAGCATGAGAGACATTTAATCCATATTGATTAATCTCATGAGTTAGCGGCAATGGTCGAATTGAATGGTTAAATTCTATCCAATCTTGAGCTTGGGGGGTTCCTAAGATTTCTGAAAACGTTCTAATCTCCCCTAAAACTTCAAAGTTAGCATATCCGGGGCTTAATGAGGTATTAACATCTTTAATATCACCAGATGTCTTAGAATACCATATTGGGTATACAAGATCTTCAAAATTAGGGTTATCGAACCATACTGCTGTAAAAGTCTCTTGTGCTGATGAAATTGGTTGAATTGGATTTTTTATAATCTCTTTCTCATGTAAATTATTCGGAGCAAAACTATTATTTAAATTCATAATAGTTAGGAAAAAGCATGAAAAAAGAATAAAAAAGATGAAAATTAGAAGCGAAGAAGGTTTCTTCTTAAGAGTAATAGACTTCATAATTTAAAATGTAATTTATTAAAAATCTAGAAATAATATAATTGGTTAAATTATTAATATTAAGTTACTTAAGACATTATTATATATAAGATAAATTACCCTAAATAAGAATAAGAATAAATAATTTTTGAGTGATTTGGAATTTGATTCAAGGAATTTTGACATATGAGTTTAAAATTAATCAGAAGGAATCTGGAGAAATTGAGCCAGAATTTGAACCAATACAATTGATATTCAGAGATGAAACGTATGACGAGGAGATGGTTTCAGAGTTACTTGCTGAGAACGATATTTTTGCGATCTTTTATCAACATACAACTGGACTTATTAGTGTTCGAAATAGTTATAGCAATTTCTATACAGGGCATTTAAAAGAAACATCTTTTCAAGTGATTTCTTATTTTAAACAAGTCGCTGACGGGTCTCAATATTTAACAATCTCCATTTTTGAATTGGATGATGAAATCGAGATTTTTGAAGATTTAATTAAACAGATGGGAAATAGATTAGACGATGTTTTTGATAAATTAACCAGGGCTCGGAACTCGAAACAACTCTCGATGATTGAAAATCTTAATATAAGATTAAAAAATGAAATGAAATTTACAATCTTTCAAGTCGATAGACTATCGAATCTAGATAAACTTCAGAAAGTAGCACTTATCTATAATAGTGATGAGCGCTTAAAAATCCTCGAAATTTTAAGAGAAACGCCTATTTCAAAAAAGGATTTGAAAAAGGAACTCGAAAAAATGACAACAACAGTGAATATTGATATACTACTTCAACCCTTCTTAGAATTGAATATCGTTAGACGCGATTGGATAGCAGGAGTAAAGGATAAAAATACAGGAGCAATTAAGCATCAAGGAGAATATGTCTTCCTTGTTAAAGATCTCCTTCTTGCACGTGTTCCTAATGAAAATTTATTAAATCATTTTAAAGAAACTAAGAATGAATTATTATCGATATATGGTCAAAAAGTAATAGATTTCTTTAACAATTATGACCCTTATACTGAAAAATTAGAAGATATAAAAAAATTAGCATCAATTCTCTTAAATCCTGATGTGTATGATTTTTTTGTTTTAATGAAGCATAACCATTATCCACTTGATAAAATTCCTAAGATATTTTCAGAGTTTGCGGTTACTGAGATTCTTTTAGAGGATTTAAAAAATATAAATATTATTACCGAAATTATTGACGATAATGAAAGGAAATGGATTTGCTTACTTACTGACATCAAGCCGTTGATTATTTTCCCTGAATTTTTACTTCCAAAAATAAGGGCTGCATACAAAAACGAAAACGATGATGGGGAGATTACATTAGAAATAGCCAAGAAGGCCTTACGTTTGTTAGAAATTACATATCCTGAAGAAGTTGAATTTTAGATAGAAAGGAGATGATAATGTAATGTATTTATTTGAAAAAAAAAATGTAGTTGAAATCCCTGTAAAATGTAAGTATTGTATGGAAGAAATTATATTTTCTATTTCTGCTGATGAATACAAGGATGTTATGAAATTTCCCATAAAAAGAGAGAATATTCATGGGGATCCAAAGCATGTATTAACCATATTCATCAATCAAAATTTAGAAGTCGATAATTTTGAAATAAAAGAGATAGTCGATGTAGAAGAGGATGTTTCTGTTTCAGAAAAGTTGACAAAACAGGTATTAAGTGACATTGATCTATCAGATGAAGAAATAGATTTATACTTTCGTATAACAGGACGCGGGGAAGTTACTCTTGGTGAAATGGCCTTATTAGTAGGTAAAACAAAAGAGGAGTGTAAGCAAATGGCAAACAAATTTGTAGAGAAAGGTTTATTTAAGGAAATTGTTGGTGCTACACCTCATTTTGCTGCTTTACCTCCTTATGCTGCTCTTGTCGCTCAGTTAAGAAGTTTTTCATCCTACATTTCTGATATAAAATCAAAAATCCCTACTCAATTAGATAAGTCATTTATGAAATTAGAAACCGAAGCAAAAGATATGGAAAAACTCAAAGACTCAAGTGAAGTAATGCTGGATTTAAAAGAAAAGATGTTATCACAAATTCATGCTCAAAAAAAAGAATTTGAAACAACAATTTCCGCAATTGATCAAATTAGGCATATTACAGATGACATAACGCAATTAGGCGATATAACTAAAAATTTTTCTGATGATCAAGTAGGGACTCTCACAAAACAATTCGAAAATCTTAATATAAGAACCTCTCGCGTAATTAAAAACCAAATTGATGGTTTAAAAAGCGAATTTGGAGATATTAAAAAAACTATTTCTGACAATTTACAGAAATTAAGGTTAGGCGTAATTCAGCAAGCAGTTGGAGATGTAATTGATAAAGTTGTTGAAAAGCGATTAAAAGATATAACTGATAACCTCAATGTACAGCTAAGCGTGAGTCAAACTGTTTTTGCTGATGAGTTAAAGAAAGCGACCCAAGGTATCGATGCAGATTTTGTGAACAAACTAAAAAGCTCCATTGAAAGTGCTGTAAAAAATATAGATGGTATTTCTGTAAAATCCGGAGAAGATAAAGAAAAAGAAATCTCAACCCTTATTAGTAATTTTGATGAAGCAGTGAAGATGGCGGAGCAAAGAATAGATGGTATTTCTGGAGGTATATTCGAATCATTTGGAAATATAAAAGATATCTTTTCCAAAGGAATTGTTGATTCTTTAGATAACACATTGGAAGATATCTTGAGAAGATTGGAATTAACTGAGAGCACTACAAGAGAATTTTGGGAGCAATCAAAAAAAGCGAGAGGGACCATGACAATGAAAGATATATGGTTCATTCGCTCTTTGGAAAGTGCTAAAGCTCATATTAATGATGAAATTTCAAAAGCAAAAATGAGGGTTTTGATTGTAGCGCCTACTCTCTCTGATATTGATATTAACATGATTAAATCGCGCCCTTCAAGAATTAATTTTAGAATTTCAACTCATATTGATCCATCCGTACCTGAGCATGAAATGATTATGAATGAAATGGATAATATGGATAATGTTGATTACAGAAATAGAGCATTACAGAATCTATGGGGTATTAACAGAGATTATGAAGAAGTAATATTATGTGTCCTCTCAAAAACCGATTTTAGAGGAGAAATTATAACTGAAATAGCAGGAATTGGCAGTATAATTGAAGAGCATATCAAAATTTTCGTCCCTATCCTTGAGGATGCTTGGGTAGGGGCTAGAAAAGAAATATTACGTTCTATAAAAAGCTCTCTTACAAGAGAACACGTAGGGCAACCAGCTTTTCAAAAAGTTGAGGAATCACCTGCAAAAGAACCAGTAAAACAGCCAGCTTTTCAAAGAGTTGAAGAACCTATGATTGTAGAAACCGCTAAAACTGAACCAGAAAGTAAATCTCAACCTTTAGAAGAAAAGTTAGCAGAAGCACCTAAAGCCTCTTTTCTCTCAAATCTCTTGGATGAAATAATGAACACTCTTGAAGGAAAGACGGGGCTACATTTTGCAGCTGAATTAGAAAGATTTCAAGGCGAGTTTGTTAAAAGACATGGCTATAATAGTGTATTAAAAGATATCCACACCACGGCTAATGATATTAAAAACCATACAGAAGCCTTGCATCGACCAGAAATAGAAAATTTAAAGCTTTCCATAAAGGTTTGGAAGCAAAGACTCAATCTTTAATTTATAAAAATAAGAATTTTTCCCAATCTTATTTCTTAATCTAATAAAATAGTTATTATTTTAGTGTATATTTCTCTTTTTATGAATGATGGACCTATAACGCTTAATTCAGGAAAGATAAATGAATATCTTCATCATATTGACTTGAAAGGTTTTGGAACAAAGAGGATGTTATCTGCCTTTCTTGGAGTGTTTGATGACTGTTCAATTTTGATTGATTGCGGGTCTTCTTTAGATATCAAAAAAAGCTTAAGATATTTTAAAAGACATCAAATTCCGTTATCATCATTTAAATATTTAATAACCTCGCACCACCATGCCGATCATAATGGAGGAATGTGGAAATTATATGAAGAATTAAAAAAACATAACCCACAAGTCAAAATTCTTACGAATAAAACAACCAAAGCCTTACTTAATGATTACGAACATCATTTAAATCGTGGAAAGAGGACATACGGGAATTTAATAGGTGATATGAAGCCTATTGAAGATTCTTCTTTCAGAATTATAAACCCAATCAGCAAATTTAATTCAGATATTAGTAAGCTTGCCCCTATTGAGACCTTTACGATTAATGAATCTGAGATAAAATTATGTATTTTAAAAACACCAGGACACACTCCTGATCATCAATCTCCTATTTTTATCAAGAATGGAGTGATAGATTTTATTTTCTTAGGAGAGTCTGCAGGGACTTTATATCACGATTCAAAATTATTAACAATGCCAACTTCAATGCCAATTTATTATAATCATGAAGATTATATGAAAACATTGGATAAATTAACAAGCATATATCCTTTAAAAGCGGGATTTGGACATTTTGGAGTCATAAATGGTAAAGAAAACGTTCGAGAAATACTTCTTGAGCACCAATCATTCATGAAGAAATTCAAATCATTGATTATTTCTTACTATGATGAGAAACCCGAAACTAAGTATATTCTGGAAAAAATTATGCCAATATTAACATCCAGAACGGATATATCAATTGAAAAAAATCCGGTGTTTAAAAACGTAGCCTTGGGTATTGTATATGGAATGATGCTTTCATTGGGACTTAGGAACACATTATCAAATGAAGAGAAAGATTATATAGCTAAATATAAGCAATAAAATAAGATTGAGGGTTATATATACCGATTCAAATATACTACATACATTCTTACGAAGATTTCTTACGAATTCTCCTTAATTACTTTCCTGCTTCCCTAGCTCTTGAAACTTTTGTCGCCAATATTTACGTAGCGTCTGGTCTTCATGCTTCTCTTGATGTTTTCGATATAGAGTTGCTGTATGAGTGTTTATTAATCTATAGGATATTCTTAATGAATTCAATACCATTTCTGCTACGTGTAATTTTGCTGCGAAACTTGAAGATATTTCTAATGTGGGAGGTTGATGTCTAATCTCCATTGCAGTTATTAGAAGTGCTAATCGTCCATTATATTTACATGACTTTATATAAGTCTCTAGAAATTTAACTTTTCCTGATTTGGTTAAAATTCGATGATTATGTCTAGTAGATTTATTTGATTTATCTTCTAATCTGTCCGTAAAATTTTGCTTGATTTTTGGAAGATCTTCTTGATGTACTAACTTAATCCAAAACTCTTCTTCTTGTATTTCTTCTGAAGTGGTTTCAAAGAGCTTAGTGGCTGCTTTATTGGCGTAAACAAATTTATCATCTTGCCAGATACCGATTGCTAATAAAATATCATTTACACATTCCTTTTCGAGAGAGAAATCAAAAATATTATTTGTCTGAGTTACTTCTGTCATGTGATTCAACTGTCAGTTTGTGGTAATAAAATTTCTTTTTGTACAAAAATATTTATCTGTTATAAAAAAAATGAATTGGTCATATATAAACTTAACGATTTCTGACAACAAACCTCTATTTGTGGTAAAAAAACAATAATATCTAATTTTTAATAAGCGAATTTGCATGGAATTCATCTTTAAAAGACTTGAGAGCTGTTGACTCAAAAACTTCTAATAATGTAATTTCTTTAATTATTCTTAATGAGTTTAAACTTAAACTTTTTTGATGTATGTATAATTGGTGCAAGTATCGCAGGAAATTATATGTGTTATTTATTATCTAAAACTAATCTGAAAATAGCAGTTATCGAAGAACATGAAAAGATAGGTCTACCATTCCAATGTGCTGGCATCGTAAGTCAAAAACTCAATACATTAATTGAATTACCTAAAGAACTCGTTTTAAATAGAGTACGTATAGTTAAATTAGTTGCTCCTTCTGGTAAAGCAATAAAACTCTCCGGAAATGAGATTCCTTTTATTATTGATAGAGTTGCTTTGGATCGTTTATTCTATGAAAAAACAAAAACTAAAGAGAATGTTAAATATTTTCTAGGAGAAAAATTCAAATCTTTCCAATACACCAAAGATGGAGCTAATAAAATTTTACTAGTTGAATCATCCAAAAGAAAATTTAAGGCAAGGATTCTAATTGGGTGTGATGGTCCATTATCATCAGTTGGAAAAACTGTAGGAATTAGGAATAAAATAATATATGCATCCCAAATTCAAGTAAAAGGTAGATTTAATCAAAAAGAAGCATTAATATATTTTGATCCAAGGTGGAAGGAGTTATTTGGGTGGATTGTACCAGAGGGGAATAATGTATATAGGATAGGATTAGCCACATCTAAAAAAATCGCTCAGAAATTTAAGCTTTTCACTAAATCATTGAAGATAGATCCTTCCCAAAAGATCGATCAACAAGGGGGTATTATTCCTTATGGAATGATGAATAAAGTAGCTTTTAATAATATTTTATTACTAGGAGATGCGGCATGCCAAGTTAAGGCGACTACTGGAGGGGGTATTATTATGCTGCTTACTTCCGCTAAATACGCGGCAAACTGTATTATTAAATGTTTTAAAAATAATAATTTTTCAAAAAAATTTATCAAAAGGAATTATGAGAGGCCCTGTGCTTCTACTGTTGGTAAACAGTTAAAAATTCACTATATAATAAGAAGTATAGTAGAAAACTTCACAGAGAAGGATTATGATAAGTTCTTCCAAATAATAAAAGGTACTAAGGTTGTAGATTTAATCTCAATTTATGGCGATATGGATTTCCCAAGAGAATTAATTCTAAAATTAATGAAAAATCCGTCAATTTTTATTTTTATGATAAGATTTGTATTAACTCACCCAAATCTTTTTACCAAATTAATAAAGATATTAATTAAATAAAAAAAGCACAATTATCACTGAATTAATATGAACGCAAGAGACAGAATAAGGTTAACATTAAATTTTGAAGAAGCAGACCGGGTTCCATCCTTCGAAATGTCAATAGATAATCTTAAAATTTGTAAACACTTCAATGAGGAGTATGTATTTCAAGGGTTGGTAAAAAGTTTTAATAATACATTCGATTTATGTCAAGGAGATACAGATTCTTTAACCAAAACTATACTCATGGCTACAGAAACGAGATCATATATTAAAAATACAATAAATAAGCACATTAATCTATACGAAAAAATAGGTATCGATCTTGCTTTTATTCCGTTTACAGGATACATACTTTTCCCAAAATTATGTGCTAAGGATTATTTTATTGATGAATATGGGAGAATTTTCGATTTAAGGAGAAATCCTTCAGATGGTATGGATATAGCGTATTATAGAGATGGGGCTTTTAAAGGTTTTGAAGAATTTGAAGAGACAGAAGCTTTAGAGATAGAAACACCCCGAAGGAAAAAATATTTTAAAGCAATGAAAAAAAGAGAAGAACAATCTCAAGGAAAAATTTCAATAATCCCTGCTGTTTGGGGCGTGTTTGAACCTTCCTGGCAAATATTTGGATTTTCAACGTTTAGTAAATTGTTAACCAACTCAAAGCAAATTAGGAAAGTGTTCGATATTCATGGTAAATTTCTTGTAGATTCAATTAAAACTTTTATTGATTGGGGAGAAACCGATGCTATCATGATAATGGACGATTATGGATTTAAATCTGGTTTGTTGATGAGTCCTAAAAATTATAAAACTTATGTGCTCCCTTGGCTTGAAGAAACTTCAAAAGTTGCCCATAAAGGAGGTTTAAAAGTTATCTTACACAGTTGTGGAGATATAACGCAATTGCTTGATGAAATTATAAAAGTGGGAATCGATGCAATCCATCCTATTGAACCTACAACGGCTAATCCTGATTATAATATCTTCAAACTATATGAGAAATATCATGAAAAGCTTTGTCTTATCGGAAATATATCCCCGCAAGATCTTGCTGATAAAGATCAAAAATTCATAGAGGAATACACGAAAACTCTCATAAAAAATCTTGCTCCTGGAGGAGGGTTTATTCTAAGCTCAGGACATAGCATAAATCCTGCTATAAAACGTGAAAATTATTTAAAAATGCACTCAGCGCGGAAAAAATATGGAAGATATCCCATTTCAATCAAGTAAAAATCTCTGAAATTCTTTCGAAACTTTATACAAACTAGTCTATATCTATGTCTTTCTCTTGAAAAAACAAAACAATTTTAAAAAGACTCCAATTATTCTATTTAAATTAATATAAACGGATTCTTAAAAAATGGAACGTAGAGAGAGAGTTTTAACAGCTCTAAATTTAGAGGAACCTGATCATGTTCCTTGTCATACTATATATCTTGATGCAAATAACGTTGATAATATTCTTGGAAAACCTGTATCAACTGATTTTGATCTATTAAATGACACAAAACGCGAAAACCCAAATAACTGGGCAGAGAAATTGAGTGATCTAATCGATAGTGTAGAAACATCTATTTTCTCTCGTTGTGTTGAAGCAGCCATTGACTTGGGACTTGATACTATGCAAATTGGAATAGTTCCCCTAAATTTTATAGATGAGCCTAATGATGATCGAGATTTGATGAAAGATATTTTTGGTCGGATATGGGAAGCGAAAAATAATGAAGGCAATTTTAATCCTTATTATCTATATGGCACGGTGAACACACCTGAAAAGTGGAAAGAAACTAAGGAGGCGCTTGAAGGGCCTTTGAGAGAAAAGTATACGAAGATGGTAAAAAAATTTTATCGTCGAATAAACAAAAAACATAAGGATAAAATCTTCGTAATAGTTACAAATGATTTAGCTGGTGTGTTTGAAAGTGCTTCTCAAGGTATGGGTATGACTTATTATTCGAAAATGGTTCATAAAAAACCAAAATTTATTAAAGAAGTACATGAGGTAATTGCTGAATTTACTGCAGCATGTTACAACAGTTATATGGATGCTGGTGCAGAAGTGTTCATTGAATCAGGGGATTTAGCCTATCATACAGGTCCGATGATGAGTCCTAAGAAATTCACAGAATTACTCCAACCTGCCTATAAAATTATTACTGATACGGTCCATGAACGAGGATGTAAAATTGTACTTCATACTGATGGGCAAATCACACCACTATTAGATTTCATTGTCGGGTGCGGTTTTGATGGCTTACAAAGTCTTGAGCCTACCTCGGGAGTCGATTTAGCATTTTTAAATAAAAAAGTCTGAGTAAAAAAATGAGATAAGGGCAATATAGACCTATCCCCCGAGTTT
>JAHLWT010000314.1 GCA_019057775.1 Promethearchaeota archaeon | reverse complement strand
TATGTGATCTTACCTTCTGGATAAAATGAATCTAATTCATGCAGTCTATCAATGAAACTGTTAACTACATCTTCGGTTATATGATTTTTCTCTAACAATGAAATAAAAAAATCTCTCCAAAAAATATAACAAAATTTGGAGTACGTAGGAAGTATCTCTGCTGCATCCTCAGTTAATAAACCATAATGAGCCCATGCAATTGCGGAATAATCGATTTTTTTCACTTTATTAAAAGTGGATAATAGTTTCTCTTGAGAAAATTCAGGAGGCATAATTGGTGGGAATATAAACTTTTCCCATAAATATCCTAAAGCATCCCCGATGTATAATATCATATTTTTTTGATCTAATACAGAAATGCTACAATTTGTATGACCCGGAGTTTCATAAATTAACAATTCCATTTCGCCGAGATCAATTACATCTCCTTCTTTTACGGGGGTAATATTTTCTACTGGTTCTAAATCTGTAATTACATCCGAGAAGCTTTCGTTGTATTTTGAATTGTTTTTTAACGATTCTATGGCAGGTTTTGCTGCAAATACTTCGATATTTGGAAATTCGTTTTGAAAAACTGTAGTTCCACCAGCATGATCCCAATGGGAATGCGTTAATATAAGGATATCAGGTGTTAGATCCAACTTTTTAATCTTTTTTGCAAATCTTTCAGCTTCTACGGGTCCTGATGTGTCAATAAGCGCTCTCTTTTTCGTTCCCTGCAAAATAAAATACGCCATACCATACTCAGCATCATGTTGAAACGAATCAAATAAATAGGTATTATTATTGAACTTTCCTTCTTTTACTATCCAAGGCATAATTCTTTCCATTAATTTCAAAATCTATATTTTCTATTTAGAATGTTTTCATAAATCTTTTCTGTGAGAAGTGTAAATTTAGTGCTTCCGGGGAGATAAACATAAATAGGATTGTCCGTTTTTTTGAGGTTGAATCCTATTTTTTTCATACCAAATTTCTGGATTTTATAAGTACCTGTTGTGTTTAATTCAGATAGGAATCGTATGAATATGGGAATGGCATATTTAGGTAAACTATCTTGTAGCGTTTTTACAAAATTATTTAAGTCAAATATTTCATGTTTAACGGTTGATAATATTGATGCCATACCTGCCCGTCCTTCACACCCTGGGATTTCAACTCCATAAACAGAAGTGTGGTCGATTACTTCAAAAGAAGAAATTAGATCTTCAACTTCTGTAGTAGATACATTCTCTCCTTTCCAACGAAATGTATCGCCAAGTCTATCAACAAATTGAGCATGTTTATATCCTATATTCCTCATTATATCACCTGCATTCATCCAAACATCCCCCTTTTCAAATACGTTATGAAATATTTTTTTCTCGGATGCCTTTTTATCCGTATAACCAGCAAAAACATATTCAGACCATACTTGTATAATTAATAAACCCGCTTGACCTTCTTCAACTCTTTGTAAAAAACCATTCTTATCTCTTTCAGGTTCACTTTTTTCAATGTTATAATGTACTATAGCATATGGAGCAGCATTATATCCCACAGTTCGATCTAAATTAAGATAATTAACAAATGCTCCCCACATTTCAGTCATTCCGTAGTGTTCATAGATTTCCCTTATACCAAATCGCTGTTTGAATTCTTTCCATATTTCAAGACTAAGACCATTCCCACACATCTTATAAACTCTATGACTTCGGTCCTCTGGACTTGTCGGTTGATTAAAGAGGTAGCGACAAATTTCTCCGATATAATTAAAACATGTAGCATTAAATTTTTTTATATCTTCCCAGAAATTTCGAACACTAAATCTTCGAGCAATAGCTATTGCTGATCCACCTCCAATAGCGGCTGACCATGCGATATGGATGGCGTTGCTATGAAACAAGGGAAGACATATGTACATAATGTCATCAGGTGTCATATGTAATATGACACTACTCCAGGAATTTATGGAAGTTACCGTATACATATTCCGAATATGTGTTGCTTTTGGAAGTCCAGTTGTCCCAGAAGTAAAAATATAAATGTAGGTATCTTTTCCCTTTATTTCTGTTTTAGGTGATGGATTTTCTTTACTTTCATCTTCAATCTCTTTTTGAAGATCAACAAAATCTTCTGGTATATCTATTTTACCCTTATCCTTCAAAAAAAAGAGTTTTTCCTTCCCAGTTAAGTCCAATTCTGATTTTATTTCTTCAAAAGGTTTAATAAGTTCCTCTCCAACAATATAGATTTTTACTGGATTTAGTTTTAAGCTATGAAGTAGTATTGACGATCTTTGTCTTGTATTAATTAAAGCTCCTATAGTCCCAATTTTTGACATTGCTCCAATTAAAAACAACAATTCAGGTCTGTTTTCCACGAAAATATTAATTACTTCTCCTTTAGTTACACCTAAAGAAAGAAGATAATTAGCATATAGATTAATTTTTTCGTTGAATTCTTTATATGTGTACATAACATCTTCATAATAAACAGCAGGATTACTAGAATATTGTTCTGCATTATATTCTAGATTCTTACCAAGTGAGACATCTTTATCTGGTACATCTTTATCACTATTTTTTATAGCGTTAAAGAAATCATATAATCTCCAGTATACAGATAAGAGACCAAATATGAGATCTCTATATTTTAACACTTTTGACGATTTTGATTTGTTTTCTTTTTCAGGTTCAATTGGTCCAAGCCACTGGGAAAAAAACTTTTTTAAGTACCGTGTCATAAAGGAGTTTTCTACTCTCGATAATAATTCATCCTTACCCTCTTCTGTTGCCTTATAATAGAATTCATCATTCATTCTATATTCTTCAATAAATCCATGAATCTTTAATTTATTAGCCCAATCATTAAATAACTTCTCATCCATCCTATCAAAAATGGAGTTACTAACGTCATTAACAAGTTCTTTAAGTTTGTGAGGACCAAAAACAGCTAATGTAAAAAGAAGAGCATCATCGTATTTTCCTCTTTTTAACCTCATTAAGAATTTCTTAGGAAGTTTATCTGGTATGGTATTTATGCTCATTTGATTGTTTAAATCCTATTACTAATTAAGATTAGATCTAATATAATATGTCTATTTATGTAAGTTATTAATAAATTTAAGATTTTACCTAGATTGATTTAGGTTAAATCGGACATAAGATAAAATAATATTTAATAATTAATTATTCTACTCAAACAAATTTTTGAATTAAGGAAAAAGCAATTAAAAAGAAAGGTTAATTAAATGTATGATGAAAAAAGGTTCGAACATGTTAAAATTGAGAAAGTAGAGGAAGGAAATTATGCTATTATTTCTATAAATCGTCCCGATAAATTAAATGCGCTCCAAAACCAAACGCTTAGAGAACTAGCTGAAGCATTAGAAACTGTAGAAGTGGATCAAAGTATCCGCTGTGTGGTTATACGCGGGACAAGAGAGTTCACTAAAAAACCTGCTTTCTCTGCTGGTGCTGATCTTTCGTCCCGAGGAGATTCCCGTCTTGATCTTGAAAACCTAAGACATCGTAGCCATGCCATGTATTTAAGGCACAAATACTACGATTTAATTGAAGAATTTCCAAAACCTTTAATCGCTGCTGTTGATGGTTATGCTCTTGGTGGTGGATTAGAATTAGTCTTAGTTTGTGATATAGTTATTGCATCGAAACGATCAGAATTTGGCTTTCCTGAAATTAAAAGAGGAATCTTTCCTGGTAATGGAGGAACTCAACGCATGATTAGACATCTTGGTAAAATGAGAGTTAACAGAATGATGTACTTTGGTGAACATTTTACTGCTGAACAGATGAATGAATGGGGATTTATTTCCTTTTTAATCGATGACGATAATTTCGAAGAGTTTGTGCATAAAAAAGCCTCTCAGATTGGAAACTCTGCCACAAATGCACTTTTCGTTATTAAGAAGTGCGTTCAATACGGGACTCAAGTACCTTTGAATGTGGGACTACAATTTGAGCATTGGGGTTATGCTTTGAATACAACCTCGCAGGATGTCAGGGAAGGAATTACAGCATTTCTGGAAAAAAGAATTCCAAAATTTATTGGAAAATAAATGAAAATTATCTAATTCTTTTTATTTTTTATATTAGTGATATTTAATTCAGATATACTCAAATAATAAAAATAACAAGAGAAAGACATTTTTTAATTACTTCTAGTTTTTTTAAAACTATATTTGTTGTAGATTTTAACATAATATAAAAAAATTTATAACCTCCTCTTAGGTCTAGGAGGGCAATAATAAATTGAAGGTTCTGTTTTTTCCTCGGGTTTGAGCTGAAAAACTTGCCTTTCCGAAAGTATTTTTGATATTTTATCATTAGGATCATTTAAATCTCCAAAATATAACGCTTGCCCTTCACAACAAATTACACAAAAAGGTTCCAATTCTAGATCAATTCTGTGTGCACAAAGATTACATTTTTCAATGATGTTCTTGCCTTCATCTAATACTATGACGTTATAAGGGCACTTATCTATACAAGCTTTACATCCAGTACATAAATCTTTTTCTAATAATACTGGACCATCTTCTCGTTTTATAAGCGCTTTCGTAGGACACGATTCTACGCAAGGAGGATTTTTACAGTGATTACAGAGTTTTGGGAGGAAAACCATTTCAAGATTAGGAAATTTTCCTTTTGGAGTATCTTTTTGAGTTCCACCT
>JAHLWT010000313.1 GCA_019057775.1 Promethearchaeota archaeon | reverse complement strand
AAAAGAAAAGAATTTCTAAACCTATAAGGGCAATTGATTTATATCAAGGAGATTTTTTTAAAAAAGTAAAAAAATTTGCACTTTTGAATCAACTTGATTTAAATATCATTAGTGCAAAATACGGACTAATAACATCAGATAAGGAAATTAATTACTATGATGCGAAAATAAAAAAAAATGATGATATTGAAAATTTAAAACCTAAGGTCATTCCAAAACTAAAGAAACTAATTAATAATTACGATAAGATCCTATTGTTAATGGGTAATGATTACAAAAAAATTATTGAGTCTGTTGTTAATGAAAAATTTATTTGCTTCTTCGATAAGAGAGGTTTGGGAGGTTATTTGTCTTTAATGAGTGATCTATTACAATTAAATCAAGTACAATTGTATAAGTTATTATTTAAACAAAAAAATAATCCCATTACTGTTAAGTTGATAAAATCTTATAAGTATAAATTTAAAAAATTGATGTAAAAATGACATTCACTCAGATTGATTATCATATTACACATTCAGATCAACTTAGTAGAGTCGGTTATATAAAGTTAAAAAATGGGAAAAAGATTGAAACACCCATAAATTGGTTTGGTCTTAGTGTAGCCGAATCCTCAGATTTTCAATTTAACGCATTTAAAAAAGCGGGAGTAACTAGCTTTCTTAGCAATGTATATGACTTAAAATATCAAGATAAAAAAGGAATTAGAGATGACTTAATAAACCGCCTTGTTGATGACGGATTAAATCATAAAATTGATAGCGGTGGATTCCAACTAATGAAGCAACAAATTACAGGGAAAAAGAAGTTTGATTTAAATCCAGAAATTGTATATGAGGTACAAAAAACAATTCCGTGTGATATAGCAGTAGTCTTGGATGTTCCTATCGGAACGGAAAGTAGAGAAGATAAAGTCATAAAAAAAATTGATAAAACACTACAAAATTTAGAATCACTTTTAAAGATTTACGATAACGAAGAGGATTCTTTCACAATCATACCTGTCATTCATGGGCATGATATTAAGATACTGAACTATGCAATCAGTGGACTCGAAAACATAATTGGAGAATTACCCAAAGCATTAGGAATAGGTAGCCTTGTACCGATGGTTAAAGCTATGAAAAACTCAAGCTCTACTGGAGGGAAAAAAAATTTTGTTAAACTCCTCAAGTATTTAAGAGAAAAATTACCTAAAACCTTTATTCATGCTTTTGGTATCGGAGGGACTATGGCTTATTTTGCCTATCTGTGTGGAGTTGACAGTATTGATTCAAATGGTTGGATATTAAAATCAAGTAGAGGTGTAATTCAGTTGCCTGGTACCTCTGATAGGTTTTTACGAAAAAAACCTCATAATCGTCCTTATCTTTTAAATAATCGAAAGATAAGGGGGTACAAAAAAACAATTAATGAAATAGATCTTTTTATGAAATGCAAATGTCCAATCTGTGAGGAGTATTGTTCTGATGGAATTTGGAGTCAACACGACTGGATAAGGAAACAAGATGATTTTGATCAATACACTGTAGAATCAAGAATGAAAAGAGTTGTTCATAATTTATGGCTTTATCAAAATGAGCTCAAACTTATAAAACAAGCAATAAAAAATAAAAAAATAATTGAATTCACAGAAGGAAGATTACAGAACTCTATTTATAAGAATTTGCTTCAGAAAATTAAAAATAATATTATTTCAAAACAAAAAGATTTGCTAATGTTTAATAATTAGTCAAGTAAGGTGGAGAGAGAATAAGGTCTCTGTATAAAAATTATTCCCTTAGCATTTTCATCTAATATTCTCCTCTTGATTGCAGAAAAGACTCTTTTGAATACTAGCACATTGCGTTCATTTAACTCGAACTATTTAAAGAATCTATCGACATCTTTAATTGAATAATCTCTAAACCGGTAAAAATCACATATAAACTCACTCATAGAAAATTTATTTCATTTTTCATTTAATTTAGATACTTTACTTAAAGATTATATTTGACTCGATTATTTCTAATCCATTTTCTTTATTAAAATCTCCTATTAACTGTAGGTTTTTATCAACCATCCATCTCTTTACATAATTAAATTGTTTTAAATGAGCTTTTGAAGATATTTTAGGAAAATTACGATGCATTTCATTAGCAACTTTATTTTGGTATCCTAATTTTGATTCAAAATTTCCTTTTAAATTCACTAACTTTATTGCTTTGATGTATTCTATCCATCTTCCTTTAATTAATAACAATTTCCTTAATTTTTCAAAAAATACTTTAAGATTAGACATATAACAGTTGTATAAATCATTAAAATCATCGATATTATCAAGCAAGTTCAATTGGTTTATTGTTATCATATAATTTCCAGTCATTTTTTTTTTTGAAGATGCATTTCTTCGAGGAGGTTTCCCTTCATCAATTGGTAATTTACCAAACATATAATATATCTCTTCTTTTAATTTATTTCTTCTTTCTTCTTCAGAATAATTAAGAATTACCTTTTTTATCAAAGTAATAATGTGTAAAAATTCAAAAAGGGTCATATCGACTACAAATAAAGGTCTTTTAAGCATTTTTACATCACATTTGAGAAATAGTTTTGTTCTAATCATTCCATCTAATTGAGTAATTTAAATTTAAGTCAATTTTATATTCTTCATCAATATATTTTAGCTGTGAATACAATTGTGTCCTTAATTTTACTGCAAAATCCAATGCCATTTTTAAATCTTCTTTTGAATATTTCTCATTTGGGTATAAAAGTTTTAGGATACCACTAGTTATAGATAAAATAGCTTTTCGAGTTCGAGTAGAAGCGGCTTTATTAAAATTTTTAATATCAACTTTTCTTTCTATATTAATTCGGAATGGAATTTTTCTTAATTCGCTTAAAACTTTATGGAAGTAATCAGCTGCAAATCCAAAACTTTTAGAAAAAGCATCTGTCGATAATTTTTTTAATTCCCAACCATAAATCAATCCACTAAAGCGATCTAACATCGCCCCATCTTGCCATTCTTTTGGAAATGATAATATATATTTTATATCAAGAGGTTTAAGATTTTCATCACATAAAATGTTGCCCATCAAGAATATGGAGCATCTACTATATACTTCCTTATCTCCTCTTTTAAATTTACCATCTGATAGGAAGCTTCTAAGTTTCGAAGGAATTTCTTTAGAATCTTGTCTCAATGGTACATCAATAAATTCATCAAAAACAATTACATCTTTTAATCCTAATAGACCTACTTGTTTAATCCTACTGTCATAAAACAAAGTAGCCAATGTCACATCTGAAGGTTGAATATTATATACATTGGGTGATATATTTTCCATTAAATATGACTTTCCCGTTTCTTTTGGACCCAACTCAATTATGTGCGTATTATACTCAATAATCGGAATTAATCTAGATAATATTAAAAGTTTCTGGTTGAAAATAGGATAAAATGATGGATCTAATCCAATAGTATTTAAAAGAAGATCAATCCATTCATCTAATGTAAAGTGCTCCCTTCCATTAACATATTGTTTAAACGAAAATTGCGTCAGTTCAAATGGTTTGAAATTTTCTAAGACAAGATTTGTTTTAAAATGAGCATTCTTTGTTGATGTATATTTAATTGTACCTAATCCCCATATTCCTTCCCTTAATAAATTTTCAAAATTTTCAACAATTTCATCTTCTATTTGTATTGGGGATTCTTTCTTTAGAAAGGGTATAATACATTTTCGGATGGGAGGTGAAACTGATAAATCTACTTGAACTCGATAAATCTCAATTAATTGATTCTCTTTTGATTTGATAAATTTATTTTTCCATACTTCATAATCTTTTGGATCAGGACGATTTTTAGTAATAAAATCTGCAATTTTTCTTAAATTAAAATTTGAAACTTGACCCTCATCATCAATTAGTCCCATTATTAGATATTCAGAAACGAATCTGGGAACTGAGGGAAAGGATCCTGCGATATTCTTCTTAACAATAATACTTTTATAATAACTTTTAACTTTTTCTTCAAAAATCATTTTAATTTAACCTTATCTTTTTTTAAAGAGTAAAAGTCCTTATACCTTGATTTATTTCATCATCGGATTTATAAACCATAATTGATAAAGATTGCTCTCCCTTAAATCTTAATTTTTGTGCGTTTGGCAAATTATAGTCACCTTCACAGGTTAAATACATTTTGCACCCTTCGTTAAACCTCAATGAAATTACTTTAGAGTATTTTTCATTCGATTCTAAATCTCGAATAATAAATTCTTCTACTTGATTACTACTCTCAAATATTTGAAAATCGGTTTCTTTAGATGGTTTTAATACTAGACGACAATCTATTTTAAACTCATTAGGATTTGTCAATTCAATTTTAAAATTATATATTTTATCTTTAAGTTTATCGTCATCAGTTAAATCGATTAAAATCGCTTTCGGATTTTGAACTTTAGTTTGATGAAAAGTTATAGATAAGCTCAATGGAGGTGCTAAAACTTTCTCATAATCCTCGGTATAATAATAATAATGAATTTCAAAAATTAGTTTAAATCTATTTTTATTACTTACATAGACAAAATTAAAAGAATTTGAATGTCCATTGTCTTCAATTAAACCTTCTTCTTCAGAAAGATTTACTTCTAGTAATTTTTTATTATTTTCAGTGGTAACTTTTATATTTTTTACATTAATACTAAAATAAGGATCATTATTTATTATCTTGAATTCTATTAAGTTATCAACTGACATGTACCATTTATCTTCATTTACTATTGTTATCGAGGGATCATAGGATTCTCTTTCAATATCTAATATTTTAAAATTAAAAAATGGTATAATATTTTCGTAATAACTAATTCCACCATGACCAATTTTGGCTTTACTTTTACGAAATTCCTCCTTGACATTTGAGAAATAATATCTACCATAAGGTATAATAAATGTATCAACTTCTCCATTATCGATTGACACTGTAAAGATTTGATCTTTAAAATAGTTTAAGAAACTATTTTTTAGTTCTTCATCATTACAAGTTTTAAAATATCTTCTGTGATAGTTTTCATTGTTTTGTAAAGTAGAATAATTAATATTAGATGAATAAATCTTTTTATAATAATCAATGAAACCATGGTCAGAAGTAAAAATTATCTCATATTCGGAACTTCTAATTTTCAATTCTTTAATTGATTCAAAAATAGCTCTGAGGATTTTTCCAATATGTGTTTTAATATCATTCCTTATTTGATTGAAAGAATCATCATTATAAATTTGAATAATATTTTCAATTTTATGAATCCTATAATCAGGATATGGTGTAACTATTACATTCAATCGGTTACTTAATTTTAAATTTTCCTGGATTTCCCCAACAATAACTTCTTCCTTTCTTTCTAATTTAAAATAATGTACATCCTGTATACCAATTAAATTTTCCAAACTTTCTTTTATAGAGTTACTTGACATCATTGTTTTTTTGATTTTATCGAAAAATATTGATTCCCTACTCACTTCCGTTATGGAAGGTAACAATGATAAAACTTTTTTACTTTCTTTAAGTCTTAAATTAAATTGAAATTGATATTCCCTCCAAATTAACTCCCAAATATCATATCTTAGGCAATCAACAACAATTAGAATTATTTTTTTATGAGGATCACTTAAAAGATCTTTTAGATAATGAGGAATATCTTTTGTGAATATAAGATCATTATTATCATTATCAACAAGGCCTAAATAATCATTTATCATTAATTTATAAAATTTTTGAAGGTAAAATTCTGAGAGAAATTCATTAAATTTTAAATTCTTATTTATTTGGTGAATGGAATCACTTAAAACTGTAAAACAAGGGTCTCTATTATTCATACTACTATATTCCTTTCGAATTTCTCTATACTTTTGATCATTACTAAACATTAATTCTATTAAGTTCTTATCCTTACTAAGCCATTGAATTAAGTTATTGATATTATTATTTATTTCGTTGAGTATAACTAAAGAATTTTCTAGAATTGAAAGTAAGTTCATGATAATTCTATTATGCTGCTCTCTATAATGGAAAAATTTAACGATATAAACTGGTATATTCCGTTTATATCTTTCTATTTCTTTTTTAATCTCATCAAATTGAAAATCATTCCTTTTAATCTTAGCTATGATTTTTTCCATTAAATCGTTTATAATTATAGTAATTATCGTTTTAATCCACTTTTCATATGATTCCTTAAAGAAGAGCATCTGATTCTCTAAATAAAATGGATTGTTCTTATTTATGGGATTTACTAATTGAGATTGAAAATTAGAATGAATTGCCTTATAGTTTGTCTCAAAATCATGTACGAAATTTTTCTTCAAATACTCTTTAAATTTTGGAATCCTTATCAATTTGATATATTGTTCACTAAATGTACAAAAACTATTTACGGTGTCAAATAAATTTGTTAAAGAATATTTTGATTTATGATTAAACAGTGCTAAATCTGATTCTGTAAAATGGAGTGCACCCCTCCCGCATCGCAATTGAAATAAATCTATTAAGAATATATTTTTTAAAAAATCCTGATGGCTGGTATTATCTCTTATGATAATTCTTACAACATGAAGAATTGAAGAAAAAATACGATTTTTCATAGGTTTCATCAGGTCGAAACAAATATCCAATAACTCTGAATTATAGTTCTTTTCTAAATAAAACACTAATTCTATTAATTCATATGGCGCAGAAACAACGAATATTTCGTGTTGAGTATTTAATTTTATTCTTTTTAGCAATTCATTACTGTATGACTCCTTAAAAAATATAGGGTTAAAAAACAATAGGAAAATATAAAAAAAGTCATTTAAATTGAGTTCTCTAAGAATTTTTAATTTTTCTGGATTTCTATTATAAAACTCAACAGTTTTACAAAAATCCTTAAAAATTTCTTCTTTTAGGAATTTTAATTTATTATTTTCCTTGATTCTTTCAATTCTCCCAGTTATATTAAAATTAAAGAGAGAAATGATACAATTAATAATAGAAAATTCTAGATCTATAGGATCCCAGTCATCTAATCTATCCAATATACGATTTTTTCCCTCCTTATACAACAAGATTAAATTATCATTATCAATTAACTCATTAAATATTATATTATTATCAATTTGGAGTTGATTGTGATAATTTATCCTCTTTATAGAGAAGGTTTTATTCCTAAAATCAATCGTTTGAGGCAACTTTATTTTTTCAAAATGTCCAACCGTATCATGAATAGTTATAAAACACTGGCCTTTCTCTTCGAATTTTTTTAAATTGTTAATTAAGTATAAAATAATATTGTTGATATCTATATTAATTGTCATAAAACTCATCTACGCTCATAATTTCAAAGTCCATTCTATTGTTACATTATCCTCTTTGGGTATTTGATCTTGATGTTTAATTAATTCTTCTTTTAAGCTGTTTAAAAATTCTCCTATTCCTTGGAACTTATCTTTACTCTCCTTTAATTGATTAATTACCGTTATGATATCTATTATTTCTACTTTTACTCCTTCAAAAAATTTAACTATTGCTTCCAAAAATTGCTTTTTTTCATCATTTGTTAAGTTTTCATAGAAAAGAGGCAAAGAATCAAAATCATTTGATTTTACTTTCTGTTTATATATTTCCAATAACTCCGATGAGATTAAAGAGTCTATTGATGAATCTTCCATTTTATTAAGAATATTACGTTTTATATCATCTTTAGCGGTTTTTTCGTCAAAAAATAAAATACTTTTTAGATCAGAAAGACTTTTTTTACAAGATTCACATTTCCAATTAAATTTTATACTATTTGTCAGTATAACCCCTTCAGCATTACAGATATTTTCAATTTGAGTTTTTAAATTTTCAATTGAATATTTTTGATCAAAATAATTGTGTAAATTTCTATTATCATCAGAAATTTTTAGAATGAAATTCCAAATTACACTTGATTTCAAATTGTTTTTAAGCTTCGCAAGTTTTTCCATGCGAATTTTGTGGAGTGCTAAATAAAGGCTTAAATAATTCCTTAATATTGTCTTATATTTAATGATGATATCATTTAATGCATTAATATCTCTAATATATGGAAGTTCTGGGTTTTTTAAAGTAGTCAATAATTCAGAATTTAATTTAACTAGTTCTTTTATTTCCAAATCAAATCACCTTAAGTTGTCATATTATTAAGAAATTTTATTATATTTTCTAATTCTGTAAGTTTTTCCTCTGAAAACTTTTTAATACTTGCATACTTATTAAGAGCAACATCGATATTATCTTTGTTATTAAAAAGATAGCTATGAAGTTCTTCTACATCGACTTTTTCTTTAATATTTTCGATCATTTTTATCAAGTAATCAATCTTTAAATTTTGCTTCACATTTTTATTTTTTTCCAAATCTAATCGTGTTAAAAAAACAGTAATTTCATTTTTTAGATCCTTAAGATCGTCTGTAGAGATATAATTCTTTATAATATCAAAAAGTTTTCTTTGCCTATCAGAGGATTGGCTTGCTTTTAAAACATTTAAATCAATTGGGTTTCCGTCTTCAAATCTCTCACTAATTTTGATTAATTTACGGTTTTTATAATTGATTATTTCGTTGATTACAAATTCCCATTTCTCACTTGGAATTTGTTCAACTTTGAATAATTTCCCCCCAGAATTAAGAAGGGACATTAGAAATAGATTTGTATCACTTAGAATAATTTTACCCCTATTGTTTTTTGATTCCATATTTATCTTTTCATTGGTACTTTTAAAGAATACAATTTTACTCTTTTGATAAAAGTAGAATAAGCAAAGAATTAACGGGTATATATTCAAACCATATTCATTCGTTCTAAATTTATAACAAAATTCAACAATTTCAGCTTTCTCATGAAGATTATTAATTTCTTCTTCTATTTTCTGAAATACGGGGTTAATATTATTTTCATATTCCAAGGAATAATTAATTCCTGATTTTTTTAAAAGTAGTAAATCATTCCTACCTATCTCTAAACATTCAAATCTTCTATTTGATGTACTTGCTTCAGTCCCTCCTTCATCAAAGATAATTTTCCAGATGTAATCTGAGGAGGTCCCGTTTATTTCGTCACTTAGTTCTATTGCTTCAGGATATTTAAAGGATTCAAATTCACTTTCTATGTCTAAAATATTAGTTCTTGAGTATTCTTCTGATTCGAGCTGATTGAATTTATAATAACATTTACATTGTTTTTTCCATGCATCAGTATCAATGGTATTATCAGCAATAATTGCGTTATTCTGTACTTTTAAATTTTCTAAAATAGATGTATTTTTTGTTGATATTTGATCTGCTATATCTGAAATTCTTGAATATTTTGGAACAGATATTTTTTTTCCTTGAAAATGTTCTTCATATAATGATTCCCTATTTCCTTCACCAATGTCTCTTATATTTGATAATAACCATTCTAAAATGTCTTTTGCTATTATTGTTCTGATTTTTTCTGAATCTACAAAATCACTAACATCATTTTCAGGTTTACAGATAATGAAACAGATTTTAGGATCATCAACATTATCAATAATTCCAGTTTCTACATTAAAACGTATTGAAAGAATATCTTGTCTAGGTGGTAAAAAGTAATATATTAAGTCATGGACTTGAAAGTAGTAGCTCTTTGATTTTCCTGTAAGAGAACTAAGAGTATTCTCTGTACTTTCAATAATATTAATTAAATCATTAATTTGAATATTAAAATCAAGATAGTAATTATTTTTAGATCTTAAATTATTCGTTTCTGGTGTAAAAGGCAAATAACTTTCTTCTGCCCTCAGTTTTTTAAGAAGATGATTGTAAATGTGTTCCTCTTCTATTTTTGATTTAATTTCATTAATGTATATAGCTATAGGTTCAGTTTTACTCATTGTAAGTTCAACTGAATGACCATCCCAATTAATATCAATATAATTTTTGACATTTATACAATAATCTACAAATGCTAGAATCGAAGTTTTAAATTCAATATCGGATATCATAAATAATGCTTTGATCTCATCTTTAGAAAACTTTGGGTCCTCATTTCCGGTTAATAATTTAAGAAATAAAGCTTTCATAATAATTTCAGAATTAAAGTCATCAGGATCTCTTTCTATTCTAGCTCTTTCTAATTTAAGGTAAAGATTTTCAAAATCTTCATTTTTTTTAAATAATTCTCTGCTTTCTTGAAAGATTGTAAAAAATACATCAATATTTATCAATTTATCCATTTCTTCATCTAATAAATAATCATATTCCGTAAAACAATCTTGAATAAACGTAAGGATTCCCCGATCCTCTGTAGAAAATTTATTAAAAAGAGTTTTCATAGTTCCCATAAAATAGTAAGGATGAAAAGGGTAAAAAGAAACAAGATTTTTTACAAATTTTTCATTAAAATTATCAATTTCCTTAAGATCAGGATTTAAATCTGTTGAATAGATACTCTCAATTGTTTCCTCTGATAAATTTAAAGATTTTAATTTACTTAAAATGCGATTTGCCAAATTCGTAATTTCTGGGATGTTTATATCATCTTTATAATAAAATCTTTTAAAAATTATACTATTTAAATATGTTCCTTTTATATCCAACAGTTTTTGAAATCGATCTTTAACACCTGGGCTCAACGGTCCACGCCAGATATCTCTTTGATGAGTAAAAATTGCCACAGCATTTTTATTCTCCATTACATTACCTAAATCATCTTTAATTTCGTCTTTAGCAATACTTTCTAATTTTTCTACAATACTTTGCAGTTTTTTCAACAAAACATCCCGATCTCCCGTCCACCATTGAGTTAATTCATCAAATAGAAAAAGAATATTTTTTTTATTTAAAGCTAATTCAGGAAGTTTACAAATATCTTCCAATGGATTCGGAGAAACACTAGTGGTTCTCCCAATAGATTCAATTAAAGCTAAATTAATTTTTTTTGCCGCGTTAGCAATAAGATCATAGTTCTTTAGATTACCCGCAACTAATTTTTGGTATAAATTTTCAAGGTCATTGAATTCTTGGGGGTGAAATTGGACTACCTTTTTTAAATCTGTAACGAAAAAATCTTTAATTATTTTAACATCAGATATTAAAGAAGTCTTTTCTTTTAAGATATACTTAGTAATTGCTCGTTCTAGAATAGTATCAAATTCTTTACCTTGATATTCTGCTAACCTAATTGGAATAATTAATGTACCTGAAATCTCGGAATCCTCGCGTTTTTGATTTATTAAGCTATAAATCTCGTTAAAATTATTAATAAAAACCTCATCTTCTACCTCTTGTAATTTTGCTTCAATAATATCTCTAATATTTTGAGGATATTCATCCTTATTCAATAGGATAGCTAAAAATAACATTATATGGGATTTCCCAGAGCCAAAATGTCCTAATAAATCGATACATCCTTTTTTAGTAGGATCTGATACTTTAATATGAAATACATCAAAAATTTCGTTGTATAAGTAGATAACTTCTTTATTTAAATCAAAATTTTCGACATATTCCGCCATTTGCTCTGAAGTCCAGTTTTTGATATTATAAAAATCCATAATATCAATAACATCATATGAAAAATTTCTTATCCTTCCTATAATCTCTCTTATTGTTGGAATTTTAATTCACCAATTGTTTGATTTTTTTATTTTTTAGAGATCGATAATACTTTCTTTCTAAACAAAATTGGATTTCTTCACTCAATATTTGTAAATCTTCTGTTTTACGGTATTTCTCAAAAAAAAGTCTTAATGAGTTTTCAGAGGGTGGATCAACTTTTATTATAATACTATTTAAAAATTGTGATTTTTTTATTTCCCAATGTTTTTTATAATTATTAAAAACATGAATTGGAAGTATCCAGACAATTACTCCATGATAATTGAATTGTGAATATTTTCCAAAATTATAATCTTTCTTAAGTAAAAGTTCTTCTGAAATTACGATGGTTGTTAAATATTCTAATTTATTTAAAACTAATATTTTTTTACCTGAACTATTATCAATAAGATTATTTAAATAATCCTCAGGGTTATTATTAGAAAGAAACTCTTTTGTGAGTTGATCTTGTCCAATATTCTGATACTCTTTAACAATAATATCTTCTATTGATACTAGGTCTAAATCATCTTGATATACTTCCTTTAATTTATTTGCAGTTGTACTTTTCCCTATATAGTCTTCTCCATAAACAAAAATCAATTTCCTTCTTCTAGTTTTATTTATCGCTTTCACAATCTCGTCAAATGCTTTTTGTTGTTCCTCAAACAGGTATATTGACAGTTCACTAACCTCTTTATTTTTTGCTAATTTCCCATTTATCATGATGTACTTTTAAAGCATTTCCAATTTGTTCCTGATAATGGAAAAGATCGTTTTCTAAAGCGGGTTTTAAACTTTTTTTTAGCCTTTCCTTGTCAAGCATAAAAAATCTCAGAAAATCATATTCTTCAACAATGGCATCAAATTCAGGTCTAATTTGTTTTTTTAGCTCCTTTTCATTTAGGTATTGGATTAAAACAACCCGATAATCAGGAATATAATGCTTTATTCTAATTTGCTTCTCCCTTAAGCTTTGATCAGTTTTGGAATTAAGAATAATCCCCACATATTCCATATTCGTTATAGTTCTTGATGAGTTATTATAAAGGCTTGTTGGATTTAAAGACTTTTTATTATCTTTATTATCTTTTTCTAGTTCAGTTAAAATTTCTTGAATTTTTCTGATAAACCTTTCTCTATCAACAGTAAGTACTTGATTACCTGCATATAAAGTATAAACTGCTTTTTGACCACTGTAGAATCCTTCACTATATTTTAATGCCCCAATATACAAAATTTCATTCTCAATTTTTTCATTCTTTAATCGTAATAAGTTTGTTAATGGTTGTAAATAATATACTTCTTTTGTTTTTGAGTTTACATTATTTTTTTTCTCATTTAAATAAAATTTTAATTGCTTTACTATACCTTTCTTCGATTTTGGTTGACGCTCTTCTCTTAAAGTCTTATAATATTCCTCAACTAAATTATTAAGTCCTTCGGTTGAGTAGGATACATTCTCTATCTCAATTTCTTTTTTAATTGATTTTTTTTGATATTTATTATAGATAAACCTTAAACATCCTCTAACATAATCATTGAGAACATATTGAATTGTTCTTGCCATTAAGTCAACCCCTTTTTTATATCATTGGTGCTTTTTTTGAATTCACATTAGATAATAAATAGTACTATTTTTTTGTCATAATTTCTAATATTTCATAATATATAAAATCTAAATATAAAAGTCTTTTTGTTTGTTTGAACTAAACATATCTCTCTTCAACAGAAATTCCCTATAGTTGGATTAAAGAATTGGGTGGATATAATGGAGAATATGTTAAATATCCTAAAAATTTTGTAGATTATTGTTATTATGAATAATCTTGAAAATCCATTTTAAGTTGCTGAAATAAAACCTATTCTACGTGAAATAACCGTTTCACGATGATTAAAGATTGAACAAAATTATATTTCCAAAAAAAACAAATTTTATAAATAATCTACTTGATAATTAATATGAGAAGATTAAATTCCTTCTGAAGGGATAACTGAGATTCAAATCAAAAGTAAAACACATAACATATTTTTGAAAACTAGCTTGAGTTGGAAAAAATGGATAAATTGCGGAGTTTTATAAACAATCAATATAAAACAGGAAGTAAAAATGCAGTTGAATGTTGTGTTTTTCTTTATTATAATGAAGAAAAATCTTACACACTCAATGAAATTTATGGTAAAGTTAAAAACAACATAGCCTCACCATTTCCTAGTCCTGAAAGGACTTTCGCTACAGAAGTTAGAAAATATACAAATAATACTCCACAAAAATTAAATGTTTCTCACACTAAACTGTTTACAATAACGGATTTTAATACACCTCAAAGATTTGAGTTAATTAAAAACATTAGAGAAAGATTTGACGAAATTTCAAAAAATAAGGAAAAAGAACTCATTAATGATATGGATTTTTTAAAAGCCTTAAAAGCGCTTTTTGAATATTCTAAGAAAATTTCAAAATTCTTTAAATTAAGAGTTGAGGATAAAAATCTTTTAATTAATGAAATTTACAAAAATAACAACTTAGAATACTTTAAACAAATTGAAGAAAAAATAAATAAGAGTGGACCAATCCAAGTCTTAAGATATAATATTTTATTGCAGCTTATACAAGATAAGGAACAAAATTTAGACCGCACGGAAGTATCTAAAGAATTCATTACAAAGACTATAGAGCAGTTATGTGTTGTTGGCTTTAATGGAATAATTTTTAAGAAGGAGAGTTTTGATCGATCTTGGACTAAGAATTATTTTACTAGAATATTACTTTATTTTTATGATTATAAATTTAGAATAGAAAATAAAAAGAAATTTCTGATTCTTGTAAAATTTTTACTAT
Source organism: Promethearchaeota archaeon (assembly GCA_019057775.1). The sequence continues at coordinate 3,686 of JAHLWT010000313.1, read as the reverse complement.
ACAAATTGAATTTAGAAGAATACAAAGATATTTTTAATTTAAGAGTTGGTGATGAAGGAAGAATAATATTTAAAGATAAACCTCCAAGAGCTAAAACAATTATTATGAAGAATATTGCTTTTTCTATAATTGATTTTGAAGCTAGATCAAATAATAAATTCAATTATGATCCTTGGATTGCAATATTTCCTTCTCAATTTAAAAACCATCAAAGAGCATATCAAATTTTTCTGAATATAAATCCTAAGGCACTTTCTAAACTAAATTATGGTTTACATCCTGGTTCGAATACAATAACTAATCTCTGTAAAGATAATAAAAACCTAAAAGAAATAACTCTAGATTTTAGTAGCGAAGCATTGCTAGAGGAGATTATTGGTTTTTATTCTCGAATAATCCCCGAATATAACCGTTTAAATAATTTAGAAAATAAATATTGCAATTATGAAAATATTAATTGTTGGTTTGTTTCGCCTCAACCTCCGGATAAAACCGTAAAACCATTGAAAGAATTAGGTCCTGAAAAATCAATGTTTGAAATCATGATGAATCAAAATTTATTTGCTATTGGTTGGTCTGAATTAAAAGAAGATTTAAGGGAAATTAATTTAGATAACATTAAAGTGGAGGGCCTTTCTGATGATGTAATAAAAATGTACAAAGCAATTAAGAATGAAATTAAAATTGGAGATATTGTGGTAGCTAAAAAAGGAGGACCCGATAAAAAAATCTATTCAGTAGGATTTGTTACTTCTAATTACAAATATGATAAAACCTTTGATGACAATTTAAAGATAAAAAGACATTGTTATCATTATAGGGAAATAGAGTGGGTTATTAATTTCTATAAAGATTTTAAAAAAAACATCCTAAAAAATGAATATTTCGTGAGTATAAAAGAAGAGTTTGAAGCTTTAAAAGTCTTCCCTCAACCAACATTAATCCTAAAAGATTTTAATTTTTATGTTGACCTCAAAAATTCTATTTTAAATAAACTTACTAAATTACCTGATTTAAACGAAAATCAAATTAAAAATTACAAACAAAAATTCAAAGAACTCTTGGCTAAAGTACGGTGTAATAAAGCATATTTTACAGATAATAAAGAATTTAATGAACTTTTGGAATTCTCAGCTCAAAATAAAATCATTTCGAAAAGCGGAGTAAATATACTTAATTTCTTGAAAAAACAAATGAATATTTGGTGATTTTAATACCGGTAGGGATTGATTGGGTAGGAATCAATAGAAATTTCCTTTATAAAGCACTCATTTATTATGTTGATTTACTAATTCGAAAAATAAAAGGAGAAGATATTACTCTTTTAAACACTATGAGGCAATATTTACTTGATCGTAAAGATGAAATAATATTTCCAAGTGACCACACTGGTGATATATCATTAAATATAATCGCTGGTTTATTGCATGAGAGAGGTACATTTAGAAATATCGGTTTTGACCCAAGATATGAAATCATATGGAAAAACAAAGACATTCAAATAGCATTAGGTGAATTAGAAGAGATAAAGAAACAATATTTATTGTTAATAAAAAAGAAGGTTAAGGGAAAATATACAACGGAAACTCCGAAAGAAATTCTAATGGAACTCAAGATTAAAGAAACATCGTTAAATTTAGAAAATAATAATGGTTTAAAAATTCTGATTTTTTTAAAAAGAAAAATGAATATTTATCAAAGGAAATTAAAAAAGAACAAAAATGGGGAAGAATATGAGTAAATTAATTTTTTCTAATGATGATATATTAAATTATTATATTTCACTTAAAACCAAACCTTTTGTAATATTAATGGGATTAAGTGGTTCTGGGAAAACAAAATTAGCCTTGAGGTTTGCTAAGGCAATGACTGAAAAATACCAGTATAAATTAGTCCCTGTTGAAGCGGGATGGATAGATAATAAGTCGCTTTTAGGGTATTATAATCCCATTACAAGAACCTATACTAGCACTGATTTCTTAGATATAATACTAAAAGCACATCAGAATTATTTTTCCGCTATGATGAAAGGTAAGCCTAAAGAAATCAAGCCCTTTTTTATAATTTTAGATGAAATGAACCTATCTAAAGTAGAGTACTACTTTTCAAAATTCTTAAGTATTCTTGAAACCATGCAATTAAGAACAATTGAATGCTATATTGATGAATCCGGTTTAGAAAGATTAATTGGCGAGAAAAAATCAATGTTCTTATCAGAGCAAATAACATTACACAATGAACAGGGATATGTTCCTAAAATAAAAGAAAAAGTAGCAAATAATAAGATCAAACTTAAAGTTGGGAAGATATTTAAAGATTTGCATGGAAAAGAAAGGGTAATAACTAATAAATTGATAGCAGAAATAAAGGAATATGATGAGAAACAAGCACCATCAACCGCTATAGATAACCGCTACAATCAAATATCAGGTCAATTTCTTAATTGGCATTATAATAATATCGGTAAACTGAAAGGTAACATAGAATGTGAATATACTTTTAATGATTTAAATTATATTCCTCCTAAAATAAGTATTCCTCCGAATATTTATTTTACTGGAACTGTCAACATTGACGAAACAACTTATATGTTTAGCCCGAAAGTTCTAGACAGAGCAAATTCTATTGAATTGACAAAAATTAATGTTGATGGCTTCAAAGATTTAATTTTAGGTGTTGAAAGTGATTCAGAGATTAGTGATGCATTGATTCAACTAAAAGATGTTTTAAAGGATTTTACTTACAATTTCGAATTTCAATTAAGCCCTAAAATCTTTAAAGAGAAGTTAAAAGAATATCAGAAGTATATCGAAGATTACTTTAAGGTTATTAAGAAAATTAAAAAAGATATAAAAGAGAAAGCTCCTAATTTTAGTTTTGGATATCGAGTTATCAATGAAATGCTTCTTTATATTATAAATTTCTTAGCTCTTAAAGGGGCTAATGAAGAAAACTATAAAATATCGCTAGATTATCAATTGAAACAAAAAATTTTAGCTAAAATTCACGGTATGAAAAGTGAATTGGGTGATTTATTTAAAGAATTAATAAAAGAGGATTATAAAGATTTTACGAGATTTCAAAGGAAAATAAAAAGAATGCAAAACGAATTAGACACTAAACAATTTACGAGTTATATGTAATGGGAATTAGGACATGGTAAGCGATCGATATAAAGTTGGGGCTTTAATTCTTCACGATAATGAATATGAACTTAAAATAACCCATCCGAAAACTGATAAGGCTCCTGAATTAAGAATAAGCCCAAACCGAGAATGGGGTCCTCTTGTTAATTTAGAAAAGGAAGATCAGGTTTATAAAATAGAAAATAGGGTGGGAATATGGTTTGAAAAGGATAAACCAGAATTTTATACTAAAGTCTCTCTTTTTGAAGAAACTGAATATTATTTTAAATTAACTCCTCTAGAAAACCCAAAGCAACAAATAATTATACAATCAGAAAATCATGAAAAAAAACTCAAAAATAATCGGCATAAAAATGCTTTAAATATAGAAAAATATGAGAGAAAAGACTTGGGAGTAAAAATATTCTTCAATAGATTTTTTGAATCCAAAGCAAAATGGATCTCTGGTGTGAACCCAAAAGAAGAAAAAAAATATAAAATATTAATGAAGCCTTTGGGGGGGGAGGGCCAATGGTCTGTTAACTTTAAAAGCTATACAGG
>JAHLWT010000312.1 GCA_019057775.1 Promethearchaeota archaeon | reverse complement strand
AACAGCCTTCGTTTTTAGAAAGCGCAGAAATAAGTTTAAATTTATATAATTTCTTTTTTTTTTCTTCTTATATTTTTAACTATAAGATCAAGAACCCCAAATATAGAATTCTCTCAAGGTCTACTTAGATTATAAAACAATAAAAAAAGAAAAAAAAATACTTTAATGTTTAGACTCTAAACTACTTTATCTTGTAGCGTTACGGATATCCGCGGCGGTGACACGCTTACGCTTATCTGCTTTGCAGACTTTTATTGCGTCCTTGGTTGCCGTAGCGGCGCTAGATTCTAAAAATCCAATTAATTTGTCAAGCGCTTCAGCTGCTACCAGATCAGCTCCTTCTTTCTTCATTAATCTCCTAATTGGAGCCTTAGCGATATATCCATCAGATTTCTTTTTAGCTGCAGGCGCTTTCTTTTTAGCCATAATTTTTAGTCCTCCACAAATTTATTAAATATCTATTTTTATGAGATTATAATTAAGTATAACTACACATTTCTATTATATAAATGTTATGATTCGAATTAATATTTTTATGAGATCTCTTTAAAGAGATCATATAATTCGAAAATGAGATCGTTTTATTAATGTTACATTAATTTTTCCGACAAAACAATTTTTTTATTTAACATTAGAAAAAGCCTTGATTCCTTAAATTTTTGAATTTTTACGTCTTTTACTAATTCGAAACTTCTTAGCAATTCATTATTAATCACTAATTAAAATTTTAAAAATATTAATCAATACAGAATTGAAAAAATTAGAATATCATTTATTATAGGCTTAAACTTTTTTTTTTTAATATATATTAACCATTCCTTATAAATCAAGAATACTTTAAGTATCCTGCTTGAGATCTTTCATCTCTAAAGCCTTTAGAAATTTCTAATTTTCTAAAAATAAAGATTAAAATATTAAATTTTTAATTAGAGTATTATAAAAAGGAAAAACAAAAAAAAGATATGATTATCAGAATCTAATCTTGCTATGTCAGAAATAAATAATATAGAAAAAATCGAAATAGAGAGCGCACTCCAATCATTAGGATTCACAAAAAATGATTCTAAAGTGTTACTAACTCTCTGTAAATACAAGATTTTAAGCCCTGCTGACATCGCAAAACATTCAAGTGTAGATAGAGCACGAGTTTATGATTCGCTAAATAGGTTAATAGAAAAAGGTTTTATTCAAAAGGAACCAATAAAAAGAGGAGCAAATTATCAAGTTATACCTATAAAAAGCATCTTTAAGGCAATACGTGATGGATACAAAAAAAAGATTGAAGATACATTATCTCTCGAAAAAGTGATAAGTGAATTAGAAATCAATAAAGATGAGTCAGAGCCAAGAGTTTGGTCTATCAATTCACGAGGAAAAATAAGAAAGAAAATCAAAGAGCTGATTAATTCCGCAAAAGAACGGATTTTTTTTATCATAACTCCAGACTTACTTATGCATGAATTAGGGGGCTTTGATTGGGTTTTAAGAGAACTTTGGAACAAGAAATTTTCGGCTAATTTACAGGTTGTTATTGCTCTAAAATATAATGAAGTTTTAAAAGAGGAAATTAAGAAATTATTAAAGATCTCAGTAACTATGCATTCTATTGGAGGGGATAGTGTTATTCCTTTTGGACTTCTAATAACTGATAACCAGTTCTTGCTTACAACTCTAAATAGTGTAAGAGAGGCGCCTGAATATACTTCGGGATTATGGTTAGAACATGGAACTCCAAAACAAATTGTTGGTTATGAGCATTTATTCAAGCATTTTGTTACTTCAGAATGCAAGTTAATGCAATTAACACCTAAAACAAAACCTTTTTCACTTTCAAGTTAAGATCTTTAAAAGAATAAGAAAAAGCTGATATCAAATTTATAGAAAAAATTTAAATTTAAATCGCAATAATTTGAATTATACTTAAGACTAATTATAAAATGGGGGATAAAGTGAAATGTCTTACCGAGGAAAAGTAATTCTTTGTGGAGATGCAGGTGTTGGAAAAACAAGTTTACTAGCTCAATATGTAGATGGCAAATTTAGTGAGGAATACCACCAAACAACCGGAGCTAATTTTTTAATAAAAGAAATAGTATTAAATAAAATAGTTGAAAAACTCGATCTGGACAATCCTAATTTAAAAAAAGATATTAAAAAAAAAGGTTTCAAACTTTATTTCTGGGATTTGGGAGGTCAAAAGCATGCCTTATTTGCAAATGAATACTATTTCGTACAAGCTGTAGGTGCCATGGTTATATTTAGTTTAAATAATGTCTCATCCTTCGAAAATCTTGATTTTTGGATATTAAAATTAAAGGAATTAAGTGGGATTATTCCCTATGTCATTGTAGGTAATAAATCGGATCTTAAAAGAGAAATTACTCACCAAATGATTGATGGTAAGCTAAAAAACTTAGGGGTTGAATACTTTGAGACTTCAGCAAAACTAAATGAAAATGTTGACAGTGCTTTTGAAAGTTTATCTATTGAAATTCTCAACACGTTAAAGTAATAAGTTATAGTTTCTAATTTACTTTCATTCATGTTTTTAAATTAATATCTTAACTATTAAAATTAGTATCAAAATAATTATAATCATGACTATTTTACTCATCCCCATAGCACCTTTAACGAGAACAAAATCTCGACTTCGCGACTTTTTCTCCACAGAGCAACTTATAGAACTAACGATCGCAATGTTTAAAGATCTCGCGAATACTTTAACACATGTAAATTGTTTTAACCAAAAAATAGTATATTGTAATGCTACTGAAATTTTAGAACTAGCAGAGGATTATAATTTAATTGGAGTTAAGGAAGTATTAAAATCTCCCCCAAAATCTTTTGATGAGGTAATAAATGATCTGAATATGATTGCTGTTCAAGAGTTTAATGCCAAACAAACTGTAATTTCTTTCTTAGATTTAATATTGATTACTGCTAAGAATTTTTTTGAGATTCATAATCTTATAAACAACAACCAATTAGTCATATGCCCTGCTGTTCATTCCGCAGGAATATCAATTATTGGAAGAAATCCTCCAGATGTAATATCTTCTTATTTTTCTGATCCTAAAACACCATCTCTATTTGCTTTAATCAAAAACGCTTCTTTAAAAGAGATAAAAAAGGTCGCTATATATGATTCATTTCGAGCCAGTTTTGATATCGACGTGATTCAAGATTTAATTTTAGCCTTTGAATATTTAAAGATCTTTAATTTAACGGATACAGAGGTTTTTAAGTTCTTAAAGGATAACTTAAAACATACAATTAAAAAAAAAACTGCCAGTAATAATCGAACTTTTCAAATTGTTGAAAAAAAATGAAATTAGAATGAAAAAGTTATAGTTAACTTAATTCTCTCACTTAATATTTCTTCCACTGAATTTTGAAAATCTTCTCTTTCTTTCTTCAATGCGCTGAGATATCGCGTGTAATCTTTATTTTTTCGATTACAATTCGTTTCTAGACTTTCTAATTTAATAGTATTTGAAGAAATTTGATTTTTTAAAGATTCCAATTTCTCAGCTAATCCTGCTTCTTGAATCCTTTTTTCTATACTCTTAATCTCATTTTTAATTTGTAAATAATTTCCAATATTCGTTTGCAAGTGTTTCTCATTAAAAATTGCGTTAATTTGCTCAATGGATTTATCTCTAGTATCTGATTTTAAGTTCAGCTTGTTTTCTTCTAAAACATGCCGTAATTGTACCAGAAGACTCGTAAATTTAGGTAGATCTTTTTGTTCGCTTAGCAACATTTTTATGGGACTTTTTAGGAAATCTTTAAGATAATTCAAATCAATATTAGGAATATGATATGTTTCCTTATCCAGCTCAAATTTTAACTTTTTTAATGCTTTTTTGAATCCAATGTAATTATTAATCTTTAACTGTAATTGAAATAAACTATCTTTTTCTTTTTCCAGATCTTTAAATAATTCATCGTTATCCAATTGTATTAACTGGGAATTCAATTCTTCTTGTTTCTTTTTTCTATTCTCTAATTCTTGCTCAAACTCATCTAAATCTACTTTAGTGTGTTCAATGTTTTCCTTTAAATGAAAAAGTTTTGGTAACTTTTTAAGAAGGTATTCAGCATCTTTAACGTCAGAATACTTTTTTCTCATTAATTCATCCAAAGCTGCTTGTTTTTTCCCTAATTTGCGAGTAATGTAATTTAATTCTTTTATTTCTCCCTGTACTTTCTTATGAAATTTTGGCAACGATTTTCTTGCGATTTCATTTATACTAGTAAACAGTTTTTTAACTGAATTTAAAAGGTCCATAATAGTATCATAATTTATCTGCCCTTCAGGAATCTCTATTTCATCGATTTCTTTTCGAATTCTATCAGAGAAGAAATTTAAAGACCTTTGAGCCTTCTCATCAATTTTCTCCTTTCCTTCTTCTATAAAATGGTCTAAACAAACTTTTATTTCAATTAGATTATCTCTAATATCAGATATTGATTTTTTTGCAGCTCTTCTAATTTTAAAAAATTGAGAATTTAACCTTTCTTGATAAAAATCTTCAAAATCCTCTAAATTTTGTTCTATCATTTTAAGCTATATTTTGTTTTATTTTAGTGCCTTAATAATCTTTCTACCATTCATATGTTTCTGTAGTACTTCTGGAATTGTAATTGAATGGTCTTTATTTTGATAATTTTCAAGAATACAACAAATTGTTCTCTCAGTTGCAATAGCGGTTGAATTTAATGTATTTATTATTTCTTTATCTTGATGTGATCCGACCTTTCCCATTCGGATTTTTAATTTTCTCGCTTGATAATCTAAGCAATTACTACATGAGACTAATTCTCTGTATTTTTCTGAAGCAGGAAACCATGCTTCTAAATCATATTTTTTTGCTGCGTTGTCATTTAATTCTCCAGAGGCCACATTCACAATTCTATAAGGTATTTTCAATTCTCTATAGAGTTCCTCTGAATTTGAGATTAATTCCTCAAAATGCTTCCATGAATCTTCAGGGGAACAAAATATAAACTGTTCAACCTTTTCAAACCGGTGAACCCTAAATATTCCTAGAGTATCTTTTCCATGTGATCCCGCTTCTCTTCTGAAGCATGATGAAATACCTGCATATTTAAGGGGTAATCTATCGGGGTCTATTATTTCATTATAATGATAAGCCGCTAATGTTTGTTCAGAAGTAGCAATCATATAAAGATCTTCATCTTGGATTTTATATAATTGTTCTTCAAAATCCGCAAGTTCCGCCGCCGCTTTCATCACCTCATGTTTTGTGAAAAAAGGAGTCCACATTGGAATGTAATTTTTACTTGTGAGCTTTTCTAAAGCATAACTTAAAAGGGCAAGATTAAGTAACACTAAATCACCTTTCAGATAAAAGAATCTTGAACCTACAACTTCAGCAGCTTTTTTCATATCCGCACCTCCTATTTTCTCTACTAAATCAACATGAGATAAAGGCTTGAACTCAAATTTTGGAAGAACTCCTTCAAACCTCACTATTTCATTTTCTTCTTCAGTCTCTCCTATCGGAACAGATTCATGTAGAAGATTTCCAACACTATAGCGATGAGTCTCTCGCTGCTCAAGAAATTCAATCTCTTTCTTCTCTAATTTTTCAATTTTATCTTTAATGTCTTTAGAGGTTTTTATCGCTTCTTCAGCTTTCTTATCTTCTCCTGATCTTTTATAATCCCCAATCTTAATAGATATTTCATTTCTTTGCTTTCTTAAATTCTGCAATTCTTGTAAAGTATCTCTCCATTTTATATCAAATTCTAAAGTCCTCTCAGCATTAGTCGTTTCTTTAAACCTACTTTTTTCCGACTCTATAATTTTATCAAAATTTTTCCGGAATAATTCAATGTCAAGCAAAATGAAGCCTCTCGAATAGATAATATCGTTTCTTTTTAGCTTAAGCTATTTGTTATTTAATTATATGTGAAATTGATTCAAAAATATTTTCATAAAAATGGGATTATTCGTGTTGAATCCTTTCAGTTATGGTAGAACGAGCTAAAGCAGTTTTAACCTTTCTCTTATCATAACCGACAGTTTCAATAATCTTCATAATCTTAATTCTTCTTGCTTTTCCTTTTAAATTTTCCTCAGTCATAAACTCTTTTGCGAAGTCTTCTCTCTTTTTTTCTTCTATCTCAGACATAATAGTAATTAATTTATTTTTCAATAAAAAATTCACGAGAAGATCTATGAACCTACAATATTTTAAAATCGTGATTGAAGAAGTATATGAATTACATTCTTTTCTGCTAACTTATTGAGACCAATATCAATATGGAGGGTTATTATAATCTAGCTTTTTAAAAAAAAAATGTTTGATTTGTTTCATTTTAGTCGTAATTTGTTATCATAATCGATAATAGGATATCTAATGAGAAAAAATAAATTCTTTCAATAATTTCATAAACCAATAAGATCTAATGTAATTTTTCGAATTAACAAAAATTAATGGTGAAGGTTTAAAAAAAGGTGAATTAATTGTCTGAAAGTCAGACCAATGTTAATTTAAGGTTAGGTGTCTATATATGCGAGTGAGGAGTCAATATTAAAGCTTCCGTTGATTGCGATGTTGTAAAAGATGCCATCGAACATCTACCAAATGTTGTTATTGCCCGTGTTAATTCATTTACATGCTCAGATCCAGGACAAAATATAATCCGAAACGATATTTTGGAACAAGATCTGAATAGAGTTGTTGTAGCTGCTTGTACGCCAAAGATTCACGAACCTACCTATAGAGCTGTCTTAATTGAAGCAGGTATTAGTCCTTATTATTTTCAGATGGTCAACTTAAGAGAACACTGTTCCTTTGTCCATCGGGCAAACAAAAAAAAAGCAACTGAGAAAGCTATAAGACTGGTAAGAGCAGGAATTAATAGAGCAAGGCAATTAGAAATTGTACCACGTAAAGAAATCCCTGCTGAAAAAGTCGTACTTGTCGTTGGAGCAGGAATTGCTGGAATGAATGCTGCTCTAGATTTAGCTAATCAAGGAATTCCAGTTTATTTAGTCGAAAAAGAAGCTACGATTGGCGGAAAAATGGCACAATTAGATAGGATATACCCTACAGATGATTGTGGAATTTGAGTTCTTGCCCCTATAATGGTAAATGCTTCAAAACACCCAAATATTAATTTGTTTACCTATAGTGATGTTGTAGAGTTCAGTGGTATTCCAGGAGATTATAACGTTAAAATCAGGAAAAACCCTCGGTTTGTTGACGAAAAAAAATGCACCGGATGCGGACTTTGCACAACTAAATGTCCTATCAAAGTTCCAAGTGAGTTCGATAGAGGCATTGGTGAAAGAGGAGCAATTTACATACCTTTTCCCCAAGCAGTTCCAAAACTTGCTGTTATGGATAGAAGTGTATGTATTGACTGTAAAAATTGTGAAAGAATATGTCCTGCTGAAGCAATATTGTTTGATCAAGAAACAGAATTTATTGATGTTAAAGTCGGAGCAGTAATCGTTGCTACTGGTTGGGATGAATATCCAATATGGGAGTCTAACGAATATAATTATGGATATTATCCTGATGTGATTACACAAATTGAACTGGAGAGAATGCTTAGTCCGATTGGACCTACTGGAGGACATGTATATCGAATTTCCAATGGAGAAATACCGAAAACTGTAATAATGATTCAATGTGTCGGTTCTAGAGATGTTAATGCAAATCCATATTGTTCATTTGTCTGTTGTAGTGTTGCGCTTAAAAATGCCCAATTGCTCAAGCAAGAATATCCAGATATGGATGTAGTTATGTTTTATATTGATATTCGAACAACCGACAAGGGAAATGAAGAATACTATAGGAAAATAAGAGAAATGGGGGTAAGAATGATTAGAGGTAAAGTAGGTGAAATCGTGGAAGATAAGAAAACGAATAAGTTAAAAGTCAGATCATATTCATCTTTAACTGATGAAATTGTTAGAATCGATGCTGATTTGGTTGTATTATCTACAGGAATGATTCCTTCAAAAGGAACTGAAGAGATGATCGAAGTTATGGGTTTAAGTAAAGGACCTAGTGGGTTTCTCTCAGAGATTCACGGGTGTTTAAGCCCTCAAGAAACTAAGGATATAGGAATCTACATTGCTGGATGTGCTGCTGGTCCTAAAAATATTCCATATTCAGTATCTTCAGCACTAGCTGCTGCGAGTAAGGCTTCAACATTATTATCTCACGATACAATCAAACAAGAACTAATAATAGCTGAAGTGGATGAAAATCTTTGTATGGGATGTTATCGATGTGAAAAACTCTGCTCTTATGAAGCGATAAAACTAAATGAAAACGAAATTGCAGAAGTTAATGATTTAAAATGTAAGGGATGCGGCGTATGTGTATCATCGTGCCCTGCAAGAGCGATTGATTTGAAGTACTATAGAGATAAGCAATTTACGGAAGAAATTAAAGGAATTAGCATGTTTGATATCAAGAAAATTGAAAAGAAATCTAAAATTGTAGGAGATTAGACAATCTAGGAGATTTAAAGCATGACAGAATTAGAAAATGCGGTTTCAAGAAATATCATAGCTTTTGGCTGTGATAAATGAGGATATTCTGCTGCCGATCTAACGGGAGTGACAAGAAAATCATACTCAACCGACTTCCATTTAATACGTGTAAGATGCACCGGTCGAATTGGTATCCATTTAATTATGGAGGCATTTCTTAACGGTGCTGATGGTGTAGCAATAATTTCTTGAAAAGTAAATGAATGTGAGTTTGGTAATGGAAATACAAATACTTATGAACACGTACTTACACTCAAAAAAATATTAAAGCATGTCGGTATCTCTGAGAACAGAGTTCAACAATATTTCTGCTCCGCAGCTGAAGTTGGAAAATTTATAAGTGCGGTTGATGATATCACAAGAAAAATCCGAGCACTTCCTCCTCTGCCTAAATTTAATCCGAATTAGAATGACCCTTCCAAAATAAATTATAGTTGAAAGGGAACTACCCCATAGCATGGGTTTTCGGAATAATCAATATTAATATATTACTAAAGGATATTTATGAGTTCAGAAGAAAATATTTCATGGGATTTATTAAGAAATGTAGCTGATGCTTTAGATTCATATAGAGTTCGAGCCCTAATAGACTCTAAAAAAGATATATTGGAAGCGGGAGTTTATGATGAGGAACAGTATGAAAATATCCTTCTAGCAATGATTGATAATGAAAAATTAAAATATTCCTTAAATAATATGTTAAAACGTAATTCTCAAAAGAATTTTGATGCTATACTACAATTTTCAAATGAGAATTCAATAGATTTATTTAAATCCTTAAGCTTATTAGAACTTCTAAAAAACGAAGGACTCCTAATCGTAGAAGAAGTTTATGATATCATTAAGGGTGATGAAAATTCTCCTGATAAACAAATTTTTAAGGATTTAACTATAGAAATACGTGATAATCCCTCAAATCATTTGAGAACTATCTATGAACCAGTAAGTATAATTTTTGATACTAAAAATTGTTCGGGTTGTGGATTATGTGCTGGAATTTGTCCTGTAAATTGTCTTCAAATCTACAATGGGTTCGGCAAAATTGAAGACACCAAATGTATACGGTGTGGATTATGCTATTATGTCTGTCCGAGAACATATTTACCGGTTAAAGTCTTAAATATGGTACAAGAGAAAACTTCTGAAATTATAGAATATCCTAAGGTCGGTTATTATTTAGAGGCTTATTCGGCAAAAACAAAAATTCCAGAGATCTCTGAGACATGTCAGGATGGTGGTATTACAAGTACATGTTTATACCATCTTTTTGATATGAACAAAATCGATTATGCAATTGGTGCTAAAATGAGCACTACTTTATGGCGTCCCGAACCACTATTACTTGAAAAAAAGGAAGATATACTTTTAACAACAGGAACTAAATATGTCAATAATCCAAATTTACAATTATTAAATCAAAAAAGGATTAATAGCAAAAGGATAGCTGTAGTAGGAGTACCCTGTCAGATGCAGGCTCTTCTTAAATCAGATATTTATAATATCGGGTTTCCATCTTTAAATAATATTGAATATAAGATTGGAATTTTCTGCATGGAGTCTTTTTCATATCAAGCTCTATTAGAGATATGTAAAAAATTGAATGTTGATATAAAAGACGCGAAAAAGATGGATATTAACAAAGGGAAATTTTTCGTTTTTACACAAAATGGAGAAGAGCATACTATCCCAATTAAAGAAATTGGAAATCTAGCTCGGGAAGATTGTGAAATGTGTTTTGATTTAACATCTGAATCTGCTGATATTTCAATTGGTTCTATAGGCTCTCCTTCTGGATGGAATACCGTGTTAATAAGAACAAAAAAGGGAAAATACCTTTTTGATGAATTAGTTAATAATAATCTAATAGACGTTAAGCCTATTGAAGAAGTAAAACCTGGCATGCCTTTATTACAAAGAATCGCCGGGTCTAAAAAAAATAAAAGCAAAAAACATATAGACACAAGAATAGAAAAAAAAGAGAGAGTTCCAAATTATTAGATCTTCTAATTTTAAGGACCTTTCATCTCCCATTACTATTTCAAGGCAAAACCAAAAATTTAATATTAAATTCTATATTTAATAGCATTAAATCAAATAGAAAAACAAATTACTAGTTGATTAAGTTCGAATGAGTTCTTTATCTGCAATACGGCCAAAAAATTTTCGAGAAAAAGTATTTTTTCGTAGTCTGAGATCTCAAGTTGATGGAAACAGAAGAGTAGAGCATGGATTAACACAAATTATGGGAATCGGTAGAAGATTCGCACAAGCCATAGTAAGGGTAGCAAAAATTGACCCTAAAACGAGAGTTGGAGCACTTTCAGAAAAGGATCTAATCAGAATTGAAGAGATTATTACTAAGCCGATTCAGAATGGAATCCCTAACTGGATGGTCAATCGACCGAAAGATTTTCGAACTGGTGAAGATCTTCATGTAATCGCTAACAAACTTGAAATTACGGTTAAACGAGACATTGACCGAATGAAAAAAATCAAGAGTTATAAGGGTGTTCGACATCACTTAAGATTAAAAGTCCGAGGACAACGTACAAAAAGTACTGGGCGTCATGGACTAGTTGTAGGCGTTGTAAGAAGGAGACTAAAAGACCGCAGATAATTATTAAAGATGGTGAAATATGGGAGACCCACGTCATTTAAAAAAAAAATTTAAAAAACCGAAACATCCGTTTCAAAAAGAAAGAATAAAGGAAGAATTGGAATTTCTGGGGAAATATGGGCTCAGAAATAAACGCGAATTCTGGAAATCACGTACAATACTCTCAAATTGGCGGAGATTGGCTCGAACCTCTCGAACCTTACCTAAAGAGAAAGCAGTTGGAGCTCAGCAAACACTTATTCGAAAATTAAATCGATTAGGAATAATTGGAACCGATGCAGCATTTGAAGATATACTTCTTTTAACCGTAGATGCTGTATTAAAAAGACGATTACAAACTATGGTTTACGAAAAAGGACTTGCAAGTACAATATACCAAGCAAGACAATATATCACGCATGGCCATATTCAAATCGGTGGGAAAAAAATCGATGCACCATCCTATATCGTAAAAAAGGATGAAGAAAATTTCATCAACTACACACCGAATAGTCCACTTACTACAGCAAAAGAATCAAGTTAAGATCTATTTCGGCTTTTTTAATACTATTTTCTAATAACGAGATCAAAAGTTTCGAAGTATATCGATATATACAAACGAGCTCATTTAATATTTGCTCCTCCACCATTTATATCTACTGTATCCATAGTAAAAAATTAATATAACCGCAACACCGAGAAAAAAGAACCCATAACTCGAAGCATAGCGTAAACAACTCATTTTTATTTCAACAAAAAATGAAACATCGTCTTCAGTATGAAATAAAATATATCTATATCCCTTAAATGGTGAAGATATTTGAATATTTGTTGCAAAACCGGTACTGTTTATTTCTTCCCAGTAAGGTATATAAGACCATCCCGAGAGATAATACCCTACTTCTTTTGTGTCTAGTATCTGAATAGAAATTGTTCCTTGAGCAAGAGTAATGTTTATAAAGATTTCTTGAGAGTATGATCTCCAAGGAAATTCAAATGGTATTATTGCATAAGAATTTTGGCCAGAAAGACTAACTCTTGCAGGAGATTCCCCAATTTTAAAATTATAAGTTTCGGGATATGGTATAATTAATAGGCATATAGAAGAGGTGCTAAATATTATTATAAAAAAGAAAGTCCATGAGAATTTTCGATGCATGATTTATTAATCTCTCAATTTCAATTTTTTTACGTTTCCATTAATTATATTTTAATCAATCCTAATGTCTAACTGTTTGAAACCATATATGGATATTAACAAAATCAATATAGGTAATCCAAAGATGGTAATTAAACTAATGATTGTTACATTACTGAAGATAATCTGTTCATGAAAAAATGAATTTTCAAAGAATATAAGAACTTTTGATATATACGAACTATATGCAAGAAGTTCTAATTCTAAATCTTCTAAAAAGGGCTGTACAATTAAATAAAAAAAAGGTAAAATGAAAGAAAGTGCTACACTCCGAGTTATAGAGGAAATCATAAAAGTTAAAATTGCATAAAATATCAATCCTATAAATATAATTAAAAAACCCGTTAGAAAAATATGGATCGAAACAATTAGATTGGTTTTAAAAAAAATCACTAATAGAAAAGTTGAAAAATAAAACAACATCAAAATAAAAATGCTTGTAATCAAACTTAATAGTTTTATAGCAAGAATTTTATTTCTAGACTCCGTTGCGTAAATTATCATTGCTGACCTATTAGAAAATTCTCCCGCAACAGCGTCAGCAGCAATTATAATTGAAACAAAGACAAAAATTAAACTAAATATAGCCTTTATATTTTCCCAATATATATAAGCATCTACTTTAAATTGACTGTTTATATCTCTAAATTTAAACTCATTCGAAGTTGATTGGAATACAAGAATTAATGATAAAATAATGCATACAATGAATGTTATTGAGAAAATCCTCTTTTTCAAATAAAAAGAGAATAAATGTTTTTCATAAAATAGGGAATACTTGGTTTTTTTCTCTCTATTTATCATTTTCTCCCTTTATTATGTGTTTATATATTTTATTTAAAGTTCCACTAATCGGTGTGAAATTAAAATCCTTGTATTCCAATATTAATCTATTCACCTTTTCCGGAAAATTGGTTCTGAAAATAATTTTTTCGCTTAATGTTTTTGGTATGTCAGAAAATAAGCCTTTCTCTTTAAATAGCAGATCATTAAGTTCTTTAAGAGTAATATTGTCATTATGATCGATTCGAGTTATTTCATATTCACTAAATCCGCAATATTGAGCCAGGTTATATATTTTACCTGATGCTTTAATTTTACCCTCATCAATAAGTACTATATAATCTGCTACTTGTTCAATTTCTAGAACTATATGGCTCGAAATAATTACTGTTATACCCTCTTCTCTTTTAATCCGTATTTTTTGTATAAACTCCTCCCTCCCTAACGGATCAATATTAGATAACGGTTCATCAAGAAAAACTATTTTAGGGTCTCCAACAAACGCTTGAGCCATTCCTAATCGCTGCTGCATTCCTCTCGAATATGACTTAATAGACTTATCCCAATAGTTTTTATCTATACCACTCCACTTTAAATATGATTCAATTTGATTATGGTCAATTCTATTCTTCTTTCTTAAGCCAAAAATTAATTTAAGAAACTTTCTTCCTGTGAGATTAGGGTAGAAACCCACATTTTCAGGTAAAAATCCAATTTTTCTTCTTATTTTACCTGAACTATTTAGGATATTAGTTCCGAAAATGGTTGCTGTTCCGTTTGATGGTTTCACTAAACCTAATAGCATTAACATAATAGTTGTTTTTCCCGCTCCGTTTGGTCCTAAAAAAGCAATACATGAGTCAGAGATTTCCAAATTTATATTGTCTACGACTGTTTTACTATAATATTCTTTTGATAAACCAAGGATTTTGATGATAGGTTCTTTAGTGGCAGACATAAGTTTAGAGTTTTATCAAATTATTTTAATACAAAAAATTGATATCTTTCATATAAAAATGTCTTAATCATCGCTATTTAAAACCATCAATCAAAAAAGTGAATATTGTGTCAATAAATTTATAATCCTAAGTTGGATATTCATAATTAAAACCAACTATTCATTTAATCCAAATTAAAGCTAATTCAAATGAAGAAAAGTAAAAAAATATTCATCATCTTCTTAATTTTTGTTGGGGTTTTGACTTCACTTATTTCATTTCTGCATAATTTAAAAATGGATAAGTTAAGATTTAGAGATGAAGGTCTTACAATAAACCAAATACAAAGTAATAATGTTTTAATCATAGATAGCTCCTATGAAATAGTGTTTGATACTTCAATTGATATATATGAGTTCAACACTATATATGATCTACTCCTCAGTGATGATAACCCCCTTTTTACCACAATATTTTCCCTGGGAACATCCCTTTCTTTCGTAATCCCAACGATTTACTCTAACCTTTCGAGGAGTGACAAAAATAAGGATGACCCGTATTTAGAAATAGAAGACATCAAAATATATGGAGAAGAAATAAATGTTTTTAAATTAATCCAAGAATTTCTAAATCACAATAGGGTTTTTAGCAAAGAAAAAGCTGCCGAATACATTAAATCAAGATATGATAAAGCTAATGGTAATTTAAATCATAATGGAATAAAGACAGTTATAAATTCGCTATTGGAAAAGAATATCATTGTGGAAGGATCAAAACTAACAAGAATTGAGATTTTACTAAATTCAAACAGGAAACAGATATACGATTTTATTATAGAAAATCCAGGAGTATACAGAAATAAACTCGCTAATAAATTGGATCTCAGTACTTACTTGATAAAGTGGCATGTATCAATGCTGATTAAGTTTAAATTAATCAGACAACAAAAGTTGAGTAATTATACCGCGTATTTTGATTCATCATTAAGACAGGAAAATGATTTACTTCTTCATACCATTTCAAGAGATAAATGCGTAAGAATTATCAAATTTTTAAAGATAAATGAAGAAGGCAGTACAAAAAATCAAATTTCTAAGGCACTAAAAATGCATTTTAACACAATTTCTAAATACATAAATAAAATGGATAAATTTAATTTGTTGGAAAGGAAAAAAGTTAATAATACAGAGTATATTTCTCTCAATGATAATAATTTTAAACTACTAAAATTAGTCTAATATCTTTTTCCCTACTCGTTCCAATAATTATTACATCCCTCCCCTGTGGTGCCTCCTTCTAAGAAATTAATGGATAACAAGAAAATCTGGCATGAAATTAGATGAAACCGAATAAATTTGAAAATATTTCAAGAATTAGAAGAATTGCCGTTTTATATTGGTCTTTTTTTTAAAATAATGACAACACTATAGATAATATAAAACAACATTAATATTATCCATGGTACAGCAATGAGGACCATTATAGATGAAGATAAATGATAACACCATTTCTGAATGAGGAGTTCATGTAATAGTATACAAATGTGGTAAATCCCTATAAAGATAGGAAATGATGTCCATATCTCAAATAATTTATGAATTTTCGCTTTGTTTAAATTTTTGATGCGGGTAATATTAGTTAAATGATTAAGCTTAAACTGAAAATTGGAGTTACATAGTGAAACACCAATAATCAAAGCTTCTATAGATGGCAGGAAAATTGCGAGTGTTATGATAAAAACATCAAAAGGTGTATATTGATGAATAAACAATAGACAGACATCAGAGAAATTATTATAGTAAAGCAGTACCCAAAATTCAATGGAAATTGCAATAGCAACAGACAAAACCAGAAGTTTTGATTGTAATTCTATAGAAAAAAACTTTTTAAAAATGAAGCAGAGTGTTATGAACCAAAAACCGAAATAAGACAGTTCAAAAAAAAAGATCTCGGTTAAGGTATCTTTAAAAAAGATCTCAAATCCCCCAAGCCAGAAAAATGAACCAAAAATAATAGCTATTACGGGCATTAAACCTTTTAAATAAATGGAAGACCTTTTCAAGAGAGAATGAAATTTATGCTTTTTTTCGGACACTTTTTAACACTGGATTATTTAAACGAATTTCTAAGATGAGATACTACTTCAAAAATAAGAAAAACTTCGATATAAATACTATCATGAACAAGGAATTTCATTGGTGGTGGGTAAATATTTGATTCAATTAGAAAAATTTGAGATTTTTTACTCTCAAAATAGAAACCCATATCCCCCGTGTTGCCCCCTCCTAAAAAAATAGGCTCTCATCTTAGTAATTATAACATCCCTCATAATTGATGATCAAACAGGGAGACAAATTGTTGTCCTCACAACAGTGGATGAAAATCTATTGATGTTCATCAACAACTTGAAGAAAAAATCTGCCGTAAAGGTAAATTTCTCCTTGATCTGATCATAATAAATACAATTGGTCAATTTGTTGAAGATCATCAGGATGTTATACATGAAATTGAAAATATAAATCCTGAAAATGTTTGGGTTGTAATTCATGAAAGATGTAATGGCAAAGGGGAATTACATATTTATTATGATACCGTTTATACTAAAAAAAAAATTTCGATAACTAAATAACCCCAACCATTTTGATCATAAATTGTTGCTCGCAATACAATTGAAAATATTAAAATAAAGCCTCCAAAAAATTGGAAAAGAGCAAGATAGTTCCTTTTTTCAATTTTCATTAATATTATTTCAATAAAGAAAATTTATTGGGAAACTTAATTTAAAGAAACATCTCTTGAAGTTTCATAGAAATCTGCCACCCCGCCGTGTGGGATTGATGTAAAGGTAACAGTGATTGCTATCAACATAAATGAGGATAAGGTTGCCATTGTTACTACTAAAGATTTAATATCTCTTCTCATTAGACCTGACCTTGAATCTTTCTAACTTAATCCAAGAAAATTCAATTAAGGTATCTAAATTAGTCCATGTATGGAAAAAATTAAATGTCAGAAATGCAAACTTATCTAAGGAAAGATAATAATATTGACAAAATGACTTCAATATGGATTCATCAGAAGAAAATTTTCCAATAATAAAAATACAGCTTAAAACACATTGGTATTTAATTTTACTATTATCTTTAGCACCAATGATTATGTTAGTGTTTCCCCCTTTTTTTTTACGATATGAGTTATGGTATTTTATATTTATGGGAACACTAGGGACCATAACTTTTATTATTGGTTTGTTAATTAAAAATGTAGAGTTGATTTTTAAGATTGATGCTGCCTACAATATTTTAATTTATGAGAAATTTTGGTCTAAATTACGTATTAACCGGAGATCATTTAAACTGCAAGACATTAAAAGGTTTAATGTTTTCACCCGTAATATACCTTACACGGGAGGAATTAAATTTATAGCGGGAGAATATAATTTTTTAGCCCTTGAATTTATTTCTCAAAAACCAAAATATCTTTCATACCCAAGAGACTCTCCATTTACGGTTGATTATGCGCAAAAATTGAATAGTTTTTTAGAAACCTATACTTCGTTAAATAAAATTGATTTAAATAGCCAAATAATACCTTCCAAGCACCCGAGTGCAAAAAAAGAGTGAGGAAAATTACCTTAAAGGTGGTATTATTTTATTATTTATACTTGCATTTTGTCTTCTTGTTCTTTTGATTGTCTGGGCTATTAATCAATAAATATCAGATAAAACTATTTTTATAGGCTATTTAAGTTCTTTTTCTCTCTGATAAGAAGAATTGAAAAATTTCTAGTTAAAGATTTAACAATTCCTTCTTTAATTTCAGCTGATTTCTTTATTGAAAATAGAGGATCTACTAAATTTCTTTTTTGGAGTGAAAAATTTGGTGGTTTAATTTAATCAGGCAACAAAAATTTAACACCCTAGATATATGTGCGTGTTTCAATACTCTTAGATATAATCTTTGTGAATTTGTAGAACAAGATGATTATAGAAAATTTGATTTAATTACAAGAAAGGGTAAGTCTAAAGAAAAAATTATATGCGAGTATTTCCCCTTTCCTTTTATTTAATACCGATAAAAAAGGAAGAGGACGAAACATTTAAATATTCACTTGGAATAAAAGAATTGTAAAGGACTAAATTAAAAATCCAAATAAATATGTGAGGTAAATTTATGAT
>JAHLWT010000311.1 GCA_019057775.1 Promethearchaeota archaeon | reverse complement strand
AATAAGTTGACAAATATGACTAATAAAATATATAATAGTTGTACGGTTGTCCGTATAAGTATTTAACGTTGTGTGCTAACCTGCAAAAACCAATCTTCAAACTTCTGGAGGATTTGAAAATTCTTTTCTTTCTAATATTTCGAAAATATTTACCTCATCGAATTACCTTACAGACTCTAAACAATTAGGTAAAATTTAAAAAAAGTCATTTAAGTGATTTTGATCTTAAAACCGAGATATATGTTTATATTATTTGTCGTCAAGAATAGAAACATCTATTTAATCTAAAAAAATTAGGCTTTCAGAGTTTTCTGAAAGGCACTATTCTAAAAAAAAGAGAGGTGAAGAATTGATAAATAGATAGTATAAATAATAATGATGGGAGGTGAGCAGTAAATATATACAAGATATTCATCATTGAATTTGTTTAAAAATAAATTAATTTTAGGGAGGGAAAAAGATGAAACGTTTCTTTTTATTTGTAATGACATTTATCTTGGTGTTAGTCATAACAACTGCAAGTGTTTTCTCGCAAGGGGAAAAAACAACAACATTAACATTTTGGACCTTTCAGCAATTTCACGTAGTGTTTATGGAGGATGCTGTTGCGACATGGAATGAAGCTAATCCAGATAAACAAATTGAACTTAAAAGTGATGTATATCCGTATGAAGAAATGCACAATAAACTCTTAATTTCGCTTCAAGCAGGTATAGGTGCACCGGATTTTGCAGATATTGAAATCAGTATGTTTGCAAATTATTTAAAAGGAACCACGCCTTCATTAGTACCTTTAAATGATGTTGTTGAACCTGTATTAGATAAACTAATCAAATCTCGATTTGATAACTTTGCTAAAGACGGAAAATACTATGGAATAGATTATCATGTTGGAGCAACAGTAATGTATTACAATACGGAAATACTTGGTCAAGCAGGCGTAAATGTTGATGATATCATTACAATAGAGGACTATGTAGAAGCAGGTAAAAAAGTAGTAGCTAAAACTGGCAAGCCTATGACCACAATAGAAGTGACAGAACATTGGACATTCTATCCATTAATTAGTCAACGAGGATCAGATATCTTTGATGAAAATGGAGGAGTGATACTAGATAATGAAACCAATATTGATACATTACAAGCTTTAGTTGATTGGGTGTATACTGACGAAATAGCTATACCTGCCCCTGGTGGATTCCATCACTCTGAAGAATACTGGGGTTTCATGAACAAGGGTGGAGCAGCTTCACTTATGATGCCAATGTGGTATATGGGAAGATTTGTAGATTACATGCCAGATTTAAAAGGTAAAATGGCTATTCGTCCTTTACCAACATGGACAGAAGGTGGCAATAGGTCTGCAGGTATGGGAGGAACTGGTACAGCAATTACAGTTCAATGTAAAAATCAAGAGTTAGCTAAAGAATTTTTAGCAGCAGCAAAAATATCAAGAGAAGGAAGTATCAAAACATGGACAATGCTTGGATTTGATCCTTTAAGATGGGATGTGTGGGATGCTCCAGAAATGTCTGAACCAAATGATTTTACTGATTACTTTGGATCAGAAATTTTCGATATGCTTTTAGAAATTAAAGATGAAATAAATCCAACAAATGTTACTGAACATTTCCCTACTGCAATAAATCTTCTTAAAGCGAATGTAACTTTTAAGGCAGTAAAAGAGCAAAGTCTAACACCAGAAGAAGTTTTAAAACAAGTTGCAGATGAATTACGCGCTCTATAATAAAGGAATTACGAATCAACAAAAAATATTATTCTAATACAGGATTCAGTTGAATCAAGCTGAATCCTGTATTATGTCAGATTTAAAAGATAAAATTGCTATTCGTCCTTTAGATTTAGGAAAAAGGGAGATAATAATGGGATTTAGCAGAGTAAACACAATAGTTAAAATTAAGAAAATATATACCATCCTTAATTCTAAAAAGGTAATCCCATATATATTTGTATTACCATTCATAATCACATTTTTAGTATTTTTCTTATATCCAATAATTTCTTCCATGGTTATGAGCTTTCAGAAGATATTAGGGCCAGGGGATGTAACATTTATTGGGTTGAAAAATTATAGAAATTTACTTAATCCACATTATTACAATGCATTAAGTGTAAGTTTTAGATATACATTTTTGACAATATTCATATTAATACCATTGCCATTAGTTCTCGCAGTATTATTAAATAGTAAGTTCTTACGAGGACGTAATATTTTCAGATCGGCATTATTCATACCTGCCTTAACTTCAGTTATTGTAGCAGGTATGTTCTTTAGATATGCACTTGGTACGCAAGCGACAGCACTAGCTAACCAGATTATAGGCATTTTTGGCTTAGGCCCCATCACATGGTTACAAGGGAGACACACTGCTATGTTTGCAATGGTTATTTTGTGTGTATGGAGATGGCTTGGTGTCAATATTATTTATTTCTTAGCTGGGCTACAAGCGATACCTCTAGAATTATACGAATCTGCAGATATTGATGGAGCAAATAATTTGCAGAAATTTTTAAAAATCACAATACCATCTCTCAAACCGGTAATTATTTTTGTCATTACAATAAGTGTTTTTGGGGGATTTTCAATGTTTACAGAAAGTTTTGCCTATTGGGGTTCTAGGTCTCCAGGAGATATTGGACTTACTCTAGTTGGTTATATATATCAAACAGCATTTAATTATAACAATTTTGGGTTTGCATCAGCTATTGGTATTACATTACTTCTAATCATTATGGTAGTTAGTGTTATACAATTGAAATTACTTGGATTTTTTAAAAAGGACTGATTAATAATGGAAAGTAAAATAAAGCAAAATAAATTAGAATCCCATATACCATTTATAATATTAACGCTCTTTAGTATTATATTTTTAGCACCATTTTTTTTCATGTTGGTATCTTCGTTTAAGCCAGGTCAGGAATTGGTTAGAAATGGACTTAACTCGCGAATACAATTTGACATAATGAGTTTAAATAACTATAAAACGCTATTTTTTGGAGATAACAGGTATCTTCATTGGTATAAAAATAGTTTAATTATTACATTTATTTATACAATATTATCATTACTTTTTTCATCCATGGTTGGATATGGTTTAGCAGTTTATGATTTTAAAGGGAAGAATCTTCTTTTTCTTATAGTACTTCTTGTAATGATGGTCCCTCTTCAAATACTACTACTTCCATTGTATAAATTGATGATTACACTAAAATTGATAGATACATATATGGGTGTTATATTGCCCTTTGCAGTGTCTCCATTTGCCATTTTCTTCTTTAGGCAATATATAATGGGACTTCCAAAAGAGCTTATTGAAGCTGCAAGAATTGATGGGTGTAGTGAATTTAAAATCTTTTTTATAATAATTGTACCATTAATGAAACCTGCATTTGGTGCCGTTACTATATTGCAAGCAATGACAAGCTGGAATAGTTTTGTATGGCCATTGATAGTACTAAGGTCTACTGAGAAATTAACTTTGCCAATTGGTCTTGCTTCTCTTATTACCCCATATGGCCATAATTATGATATGCTTATGCCTGGAGCGGTGATGTCAGTTATTCCAATTGCTATTGTATTTTTGTTAAATCAAAGGGCGTTTATTGAAGGATTGACAGCTGGCGGCGTAAAACAATAATCAGTTATTTGAAAAGCAATCGATAAAAATGTTTAAAAATAAGGACTGGTAAAGTCTTATTGGGTATATTTATTTGATACTCAAATTCTGCATGAGATTTGTTTACGCAGAATTCGGTTATCAAGAAGAAAAAAGGGTGTTTTATGCTGAAAAGTTTTAATAGAGTAAAACTATTTATTTTGTCAGGTATACTAATTTTAGTAATTGCAATTACACTGGGTATCTTTGTATGTTATACACAATCTAACAATTTTACAGACCAGAAAGGAGTAAATAGTATAATGAAACAGCAAGATTTTAACAATCCAATAATAGAACAGCGTGCGGATCCATGGGTTTACAAACATACAGACGGTTACTACTACTTTACCGCTTCTGTTCCAGAGTATGACCGTTTAGAATTAAGAAGAGCAGCAACAATACAGGAACTTGGTTTAGCCTCCGCTAAAATAATATGGGAAAAGCATTCAGATGGTGTCATGAGTGCGAATATCTGGGCGCCGGAAATCCATTATATAGGCGGCAAGTGGTATATATACTTTGCGGCTGCCAGAAAAGACTCAATATTTGATCATCGTATGTATGTCATCGAGAACTCATCTGCCAACCCTTTGGAAGGAACATGGGTAGAAAAGGGACAGATTAAAACGAATTGGGAATCCTTTTCTCTTGATGCTACAACCTTTACGCATAATGGCACAAGATACTTGGTTTGGGCACAGAAAGACCCTGAAATCTACGGGAACTCAAACCTTTATATTGCTCCAATGAGTAATCCATGGACAATCAGCGGTACACAGGTAATGATTTCAAAACCGGAACTCCCGTGGGAAATAATAGGCTTTTGGGTGAATGAAGGAGCTGCAGTCATCAAGAAGAATGAGAAGATATTTATCAGTTACTCTGCCAGTGCTACCGATTCTAATTACTGTATGGGACTTTTAACAGCTTCTGATACGGCTGATCTATTAGATCCAAATTCATGGAGTAAGTCGCGTGAACCTGTATTCAAGACCAATGAAGAAAATAGCCAGTACGGCCCGGGACACAACTGCTTTAC
>JAHLWT010000310.1 GCA_019057775.1 Promethearchaeota archaeon | reverse complement strand
CCAATTATGTATCGTCATTATTTATGCTGGAAGCATGAATAATTCGGGTTAATTCACTAAAGCTGACGGTCTTCTTTTCTGACCTTCTTGTCTTTCTTGTTACCAAGGATTTGTCCTGCGACCAGGCCGGTAAACCAACCAATTAATATTGCATTTTTTATCAGGCCCGGATTGCCCGGCGAAAAAAAATATTTATATATAATTCCGGCCATAAATCCTAAAACCACTCCCAAAAGCATTCCTGCAAATGAATAAACAGCGACAAAATATGAATGGGGTATAATCATATGATCTTTTCTTAAATGTGAAAATATTTGAGAAGATAAATTTTCAAACTTTTTCCGTTTGATATTTGTTCCTGAAATATAATCACTTGGATTTTGGGATATAGAATCAAGTTCTGACTTAAAATCAGTGCATTTTTTACATGTTGTGGAAAAATCATCAATTCTTTTACCTGATCTGAGTAGTCTGTCGATATGGAACAACTTATATTCCCTTCCGGAAATGTTATGCTGTTCTATTGATTTTTTAAAATTTGTATACCAATTTGTTTGACTTTCCATATTAACTAAGTATACAGGGAGTGTTAAATTACAAAAAAAAGGGTTGTTCAAAAAAATTTTTTAACAACCCCTACCTTTTAAAGAGTAATAAAAATCCGTTATCTTCTTCCTTCAGGTTTAGGTAATAATACTTTTCTTGAAAGTTTGATCTTACCCGATCTTTCATCGACGCCAATCAATTTAACATCAATTATCTGACCTTCCTTTAGTACACCATCAACCGATTCCAATCTTCTCCATTCGATTTCGGAAATATGTAAAAGACCGTCTTTCCCGGGCAATATTTCCACAAACGCACCAAACGGAACTATTGATTTTACTTTCCCTGTATAGACCTTTCCTACTTCAGGTACTTCAACGATCCGGTTGATTCGTTTTAAAGCTTCTTCAATGGATTCTTTATTGTCGCTAAAAACATCCACAATACCCTGATTATCCACTTCTTCGATAATAATAGTTGCTCCGGTTTCATTCTGGATTTCCTGGATAACTTTCCCTCCCGGACCAATTAGCGGCCCAATCATATCTTTAGGAATAATGATCTGGACAATCCTTGGTGCATGAGGCTTAAGGTCGGGCCTTGGTTCCGGAATGGCTTCCACCATTTTATTCAGGATACTCAATCTTCCTTCCCTGGCTTGTTCCAGTGCCTTTGCTAATATTTCATAGGGTAATCCTTCCACCTTGATATCCATTTGTGTAGCCGTAATACCGTCTTTGGTGCCAGCTACTTTAAAGTCCATATCTCCTAAATGATCTTCATCACCCAGTATGTCTGAAAGGATTGCATATTTGCCTGTTTCACTATCGGTTATTAAACCCATGGCAATACCGGATACGGGTTTTTTGATTTTAATCCCTGCATCCATCAGGGCAAGTGTTCCGGCACAAACTGTTGCCATTGATGATGAGCCGTTGGATTCCAGAATATCAGACACCACCCTAATTGCATAAGGGTTATCAGAACCTGTGGGCATCATTCCTTTCAATGCCCTGTGCGCTAATTTTCCGTGTCCGACCTCTCTTCTCGATACTCCCCTTGCAGGACGGGCATCACCGGTTGAAAATGGAGGAAAATTATAATGCAAAACGAATTTCTCTGAGCCCTGTAACAAGACTTCATCAATTATCTTTTCGTCAAGTTTTGTTCCCAGGGTAACGGTAGTCAGGGATTGTGTTTCTCCACGGGTAAATAGTGCCGAACCATGTGCGGCAGGCAAATAGTCAACTTCGCAAGAAATGGGGCGAATTTCATCTGTTTTCCTTCCATCAATTCGTATCCCTTTCTCTAAAATCAAACTTCTTATGGCATTTTTCTGAACATCATGAAAGTATTTGGATACCAACTTTTCATTCACCTCATCTTCTTCCGTAAACTGTGATAGAAATTCTTCCTTTACTGCTTCAAATGCTTCAGCCCTTTCGTATTTGCTTGGGATAGCTTTTTTTGCTAATTCATAGACTTTGGTATATGTTTCACGAGAAATTTTTTCTTTTAGATCTTCATCATCTGCTTCCCGGTCATATTCTCTTTTTTGTGGACTGCCAACTTCTTCAGCCAATTCAAGTTGTGCTTTACACTGTATTTTAATGGCCTCATGAGCAAATTTTATGGCATCTACCATTTCAACTTCAGAAACTTCTTTCATTTCGCCTTCCACCATCAGGATATTATCCATCGTGGCACCAACCATAATATTAATATCTGCATTTTCCAAATCCGAAAATGTCGGATTAATCTTTAATTCTCCGTTAACCCTTCCGACCCTGACTTCAGATATCGGTCCATTGAAAGGAATATCGCTTACACTTAATGCTGCAGAAGCCGCCAGACCCGCTAATGGATCGGGTATTATATCTTTATCAGCTGAAATAAGACTTACTGTCACAAATGTCTCGGAACGATAATCATCCGGGAACAAAGGACGAAGTGCCCTGTCAACCAATCTGGCAATTAATACTTCATAATCCGAGGGTCTGGCTTCACGTTTCATAAACCCGCCGGGGATTCTTCCAAGTGAGGCAAACTTCTCTTTATAGTCAACCGACAGAGGCAGGAAATCCAGATCCGGTTTCGCTTCCTTTGCTGATACCACCGTAGCAAGCAACATGGTTCTTCCCATTTTTACAACAACAGATCCGTCAGCTTGTTTAGCAAGTTTTCCGGTTTCCAGGGTTATGGTCCTGCCATCACCTAAATCGATTATTTTTTCAAAGATGTTAAACATGATAAATTATTCCAAAAATATTATAAATAGTCACTTTTTTATAAACAAAAAAGGCAATTGTTGATTGCCTTTTTACTATCGCCGCAATTTTAAAGATTTAATAATCGCACGATATCTTTCAATGTCTCGTTGTTTTAGATAATCTAGCAAACTTCGTCTTTTACCAACAAGTATTACCAGTGCCCGTTGTGTACTGAAGTCTTTTTTATTTTTTTTCAAATGTTCAGTAAGAAAAGCAATCCGGTAAGTAAACAAAGCAATTTGCCCTTCGGTTGAACCGGTATTTTTATCCGATTTTCCGTATTTCTTAAAAATTTCTTTTTTCTTTTCCGCAGTTAAAAACATACGCTTTATTCAGTTAATGTTTTTATTTCACTTCAATTTTAGAGAAATGCAAAGTTATTTATTTTTTTCATAATTCGACAAATTACAATTAAAAAGTTTCCGGTTTCAAGTTTACTCACTCCCACTATCCTTCCCATGACCTGTTCGTGAAGTTTGGTTTCTCTCCGCCAGCTGGCGGATCCAACCAAACGTTCGGGTTGCGAGCTACGGGTTCTGGGTTGAAGTTTGTCTATACCTGAATAGCGTTGACTTCTACCTCGCCTCATATTCTACGTGCTTTACCAAAATCCAGCAACCAGCATCAAGCTGTTGAGTGTAGACTGTCGACTGATGACTTTCCCTTGCTGCTGATTCCTGGATTTACTGTTGGTTATTATCGCCAGACGAAACGTCTGTGACACTAATCAAAACCGGTAGTTCCGGCGTGTTTACTTTTTCTGCTTTATTTTCTACAATAATGTTACCCCGCCGGGGTAATTGCCCTGACGATTTATTCCTGCCACTGCAACTTATTTCTCAATCCCCAATAAAACATAATGACGAACCGGAGCTTCGTTTTACTGTTATCTTTTCGCCTCCTCGCTCTTTCGCCCCTTCGCCAAGTCACGTTGCACTCTACGTACTGCATACTATTACTGTTTCCTGCTACTGCTTGCCCTGTTTAATTATGAAATACAGCGAAGCGTATTTAACAGGGCAACTGCCACTGTTCCGGATTTTCAATTTCCAATCCCAATTAACTGCTTACTTACCACTTCAAGTCCTGCCTGAAATGTATGGGGTATGTAATTCAATTCGTTCCGTGCCTTTTCAAGAACGAACCCTGTTTTAAAAGGCCTTTTTGCCTTTTCATTAAGCTCAGCAGTACTAACCTGTGATATCATAGATCGGTCCAGTCCGAAAAGATCAGCTACTTTATGGGCAATTTCCAAAATGCTCATGATTTCTCTTCCGGAAATATGGAAAACGCCTTCTTTTTCCTGAAGAGCAATATTCCCACAAGCCCAGGCAAGGTCATCTACCAGAGTTAGGGCACGAAACTGGTCAACAACTACACGAATGGGTTTGTTGTTTTCGAGCGAATCTTTTACCCATAATACGATGTTCGACCGGCTCATGTTATCTGTAACCCCATAAACTAAAATGGTTCTGACGATTGACCATTTCTTCGCCAATGATTGGACCCTTTTTTCACTCTCAAGTTTTGATAAACCATAATAGTTCAATGGGTTTGGCTCATCGGTTTCTGTATATGGACCGTAATAACCGTCGAAAATAAAATCAGTTGACAGATGAATCAGGTGGGCATTAATTTTACTGGCAATATTTGCTATTTTGTTAACCGCATCAACATTTACACTCCAGCAATCTGATCTTTTTTCTTCACAAGAATCAACCTGGGTTAACGCAGCAGTATTTATTATGGTATCCGGCTTATACTTAGAAATAATATATTCAACTTCAACCGTATTTGTTATATCAAGTAATTCAAACTGATAACCGGTAAGATGAGTGATACGGTCGGGATTTTTAGATGTGGCAATTACCCTGTAATAGTGTTGATTAACCAGGAATTCTATTAACTTTTGTCCTAATAAACCATTACTGCCGGTTATTAAAATGGTTTTCATGAT
>JAHLWT010000309.1 GCA_019057775.1 Promethearchaeota archaeon | reverse complement strand
GATGATCAAGCCTCTGGTGGAGAAATTAGGATTGAATTCAATGATTGGAATATGTATGGAATGACTTCAGTAGGGTTAATAAGATACATTTCAATGGAAACTTATGCAGACTTTTGGGATAGAGGTATTTATGGGTTTGATAATGATGATCCTCTCTATCCAGACCATATGATTGGGACAGGATCTTATATGTATGTAGAACATGATGAAGCTGCTGAGCCAGGAGGCGGTTCTCTGCAAAAAAATCCTAATTATTGGAATGGAACTGCTCTTGAAGATGCTGGATGGTACGATGCAGATTTTATTGACATAATTAC
The DNA here is from genome assembly GCA_019057775.1 of Promethearchaeota archaeon. The sequence continues at coordinate 18,135 of JAHLWT010000309.1, read as the reverse complement.
ATGGCCAGCGGGTACATTAGGTATAGAATCTCGTAACACGGCGTTGATGACAAATGCAATAGATTATGCACTTGACAATTTCTTTACTCCTGTTGATTATGATGATGTTATGTCGAATAATAAAATTAGATACATGGAGGCCAAACCATCTGATTATATCACAGCAATCACTTTAAATTGTATTGATGAAACGTGGTGGGATCAAGCGTGGGGTGTAATTAACTATAGCACTACATACTTATCAGGTTATCCTTCAGGGAATACACCAGATGGAGTACCTCGGGCACTCCGTAAAGCGATGTCTTATGCATTCGATTATGATAAATATATTAATGTCGGTTTAAATGGACGTGCGGTACGTGCAAGTGCATTGGGCGTTACCAATATTTATTACGATGATACTATACCAATTGCATATCATAATCTCACTATAGCACGGGAGACTTTATTAAATGATCCTGTTTTCGGACCTATTTGTGTAAATCGAAGTTTAACAGCGAGTAGTACTGATTCTGATTGGCAGGATGTTGCAAATGGCGTGGGTGGAGCAGTACCAATATGGTCACTTGAATTTTATTGGGATGATAATTTTGAAACACTGAAAAATGTGTTTCAAACTTCTCTTGAAGACATTGGAATTACACTAGAAGATGAAACAGGAGCGACCGGATATAAACTTTCGACCACTATATGGACAGAATGTCAAACATATTGGCTTACAGGATTCCCTGTATTTTCAGCAGACGCATGGCCTCTTGATTGGAACATTCCTGAAATTATTTCTGAAGGGTGGATAGATGCATACTATGCAGACCCAGATGATGGAAAATGGCGACCTCCAAATTGGGCCGGTCCCCTCGTAGGCGATAGTAATTATTGGCCAGACTTCAATTTAGCTTTCACGTATGCCACAGAAACTGATCAATGGGTACATGAAATGTATCTGACAAATGATACTGCAAGAGGCGGAGTAATGAATAAGATCGCCAATTGGTCTCAGAATTATCAATATCCGTGGATCTTTGTTTCACAAAGTAAAGAGGGATTTGTTATATGGAAAGATTGGGAGATGAGTGCTTATTGGGGTGCAACCTCATATACAAATCTTAGATATACAGGATTTCCATCACAACCACCTATCCCTGGATTCTCGATCGGAATTACCATTATCGTTTCTGCTGTGTCTGTTGTATCAGTTGTGTACGTAATAATGCGAAAGAAGAAAATTCATTAAAAACACTTAAATTTAATTTAAAATTTTTTTTTAATTTTTTCTGATTCCTATTTTTTCAAAAAAAATAGCTCATTTACTTAAATTTAAATCTTTAAATGATTTAAAAGTTAAATTATGAACAAAGTAAAAAATACGCTTTTAAATTTTCATTATACTTAAAATTGATGGTGGAATGTAGGAATGCTTAAAGGAGAAGATTATTCGATTGTTAAAGATTTTTCTTGGATTGGGGATTGGTCAGGACGACGTGCTATATTAACTCCAAATCAAGAAGCTATAGTTGATTTTATAAATAAAAAAAGATACACGTATAACGAGCTTAATGTTCGAGCTAAACAACTTGCTCAAGTTTTATTGAACAAAGGTATTACCAAAGGAGATCGTATTGCGATGCTCTCTACTAATCGGATTGAATGTATAGATCTTTTCTTAGCAACAGGAAAAATTGGAGCTATATTAGTACCTTTTAATATTAGACTCTCTGTTCAAGAGTTGGAATATTTAATTAAGAAAACAAAACCTTCACTCCTCTTTTATGATTCTGGATTGGAATCTCAGACGAACGATATAAAAGAAAAAAATTTAATTGATGATAACATTGTAATGGGAAAAAGATCAATACAAAATGATCCTTCATCTCAAATATTAATGAATGAAGTTTCCGAATCCATATTTAAAAAACCAACTATTAAATTCGAAGATCCTCATCTTATTTTATTTACTGGTGGAACAACAGGTCTGCCAAAAGGAGCTATCCTTTCTCATCGAATGATTTATTGGAATTCTGTAAACACAATTCTATCTTGGAGCTTAAATTCCGATGATGTTCAACCTCTTCTTTTTCCGTTATTTCATACAGGTGGCTGGAATGTGCTTCTTGTTCCTTTTTATCATCTTGGCGCAAAAACAATTCTGATGGGCGAATTCAACCCAGAAGAGACTTTAAATGTTATTGAACAAGAAAAATGTACTATTGTGATAGGGGTTCCAACCATGTTTCATGTGATTGCTAATAGTCCAAAGTTTAATTCTACTAATCTTAAATCCGTTAAAACATTCATTTCTGGCGGTGCCCCCTGCCCTGTAGCTATTATGGAAAAGTATTGGGCAAAAAATAAACCATTTAAGATGGGTTATGGCTTAACTGAAGTTGGGCCTAACAATTTTTACTTTCCTGAAAACCGAATTAAGGAGAAACGAACCTCAGTAGGTTTACCTGTTTTCCACTGTGATATGAAAATTATTGAAACTCAAACGAATAAGAGGGTAAAACAGGGAAATGTTGGAGAATTATTACTTAAAGGGCCTCACATATTCTCCGGATATTGGGATGAACCAGAAGAAACTAAAAAGACAATTGAATCAGATGGTTGGGTTCATACTGGAGATCTTGCTATGCAAGATGAAGAGGGGTATTTTTATATTGTGGGCCGAAGAAAAGAGATGTATATTAGCGGTGGTGAAAATATCTATCCCGTTGAAATAGAAGAATTACTTTTTAAGCATCCTGCTGTTGATTTAGCAGCAGTAATTGGAGTACCTGATGAAAAATGGGGTGAAGTGGGAAAAGCTTTTATAACTTTAAAGCCTGGAAAAAACACATCTAAAGAGAAAGTTCGTAATTATTTGATTGAAAGGCTGGCAAAATATAAAGTTCCAAAATATATCGAGATAAGGGATGATTTGCCAACTAGTGCTACTGGAAAAATATTAAAACGCGAGTTAAAATAGGTGAAATGAAGATTAAACATCGCGTAGTTGGATTAGAATCATGGGGAGTATATATTCCCAAAGAAAGGCACACTAGCAGTTACATATCTCAAGAGACGGGAATTCCAAAGGATATAATTGAAGAAAAATTTGGACTTCTTGGGAAAAGCATACCCGGACCAGAAGATCACACGGTTCAAATGGGAGCAACTGCTAGTTTTCAAGCGCTTAAACGAGCAAACATTAACCCTGAGGATTTAGATGTAATAATATGGGCAGGTGAAGTTCATGCTGAGCGGCCGTTAGTCGTAAATGGTATTAAACTTCAACAATTACTAGGCAATCCAATGAACTCATGGGCTTTTGATGTAAACCAGCGATGTGGAACTTTCTTAGTAGGAATGTTAGTTGCTAAAAGTTTAATTCAATCCAATCCAAATATCAATAGAATATTGGTTGCAAGCGGATATAGAAATTGCGATTTGATAAATTATAAGAATCAGAGATCAAGATTTATGATTAGTTTAGCTGCTAGTGGAGTAGCCGCGATTATTCGTGCTGATTATAATTCAAATGAAATCTTAGGTATTAGTGCTATTTCGGATGGGAGATTTGCAGATGATGTGTATGTTCCCGCTGGAGGTACTATTCAGCCGATGACAGCTAAATGTTTAGAAAATGGTTTAAATTTTTTGGATGTTCCTGATCCTGAAGGATTAAAAGAACGATTAGATAAATACTCGATGGAATCATTTGTTAAGGTAATTGACAATGCATTAATTCAATCAGGTCATACACGTGAAGATATAAGTTACCTAGCTTTACTACACATGAAGAGGAGCGCTTTTGAGTACGTCGCTAAAACTGTGGGAGTAGATCCGTATTCTCAATCAACATACTTCGAAGATATTGGACATAATGGACAAAATGATGGCATAATTTCAATTGAATACGGACTTAGAGATGGAAAAATCAAAGACGGAGATATTATTGTTATTGTTTCAGCTGGTATTGGATGGGCATGGAATGCCGGAGTTATTAGATGGGGACCCCCGGAATAAACTCATATTTTAATAGGAATTAAATTAATATAGTTTACCTTCATAGTAAAATTAATTTTTTATGTATCATTTAATCAAATTTAAACTAAAACTAAAACTAAAACGTTTTAATAGAGTAGATACCAATGATAAATAATGATAAAGATCTCAGAGTAATTAGGACGGCATGTCCAGCTCATTGTGGTATTGATTGTTGTGGCATTTTAGCACATGTGAAGGATAACCGAGTAGTTAAATTAGAGCCCGCAGATTTTCCAGATGAGAAAGATCGTCGCATTTGTCTTCGTGGACTCTCTAGTTTAGAAATAACATATCATCCAGACCGTATTAAATATCCTATGAAACGAATAGGAGAAAGAGGTGAAGCGAAATTTAAGCGTATTACTTGGGATGAAGCATATGATACCATCATTTCAAAATTTAAAAGAATATCAGAAGATTATGGTTGGAAATCTATTGGATGGGTCTTAGGTGGCCCTGGAGCAGGAACAACTAAATTTGGCGCTTATCTTAGATTAGCAAGTTTAACTCAAAGTACTCGAGTATCTGCATGGGGTTATGGAGATGCAGGATTACCTTGTGGTTCTCGTGTGATTTTTGGACATCAATTTCCTTATATGCATTTATTTGGAGAATTTTGGCAGAGAAAATGGCCTGATTTACTCGTCATTTGGGGATCAAATCCCGCAGAGTCAATGCCCTTACAAACTATGCGGAAAGTGTTAGATGCAAAAGAAAATGGAACTCAGGTTGTAGTAATCGATCCTCGATTTACTGTAACTGCTTCCAAGGCTGATGAATATATTGGACTTAAACCGGGTACAGATAGTGCCTTTGCTTTGGGATTAATGCACGTTATATTTCAGAAAAGGATCTATGATCCTGAATTTGTACGCGAATTTACTAATGGATCTTATTTAATAAGAACTGATACAGGTAATTTCTTACGGGGAAAGGATATTGGAATGAAAAAGGAAAATGCATACATAATATGGCATGAACCAACAGACTCTTATAAAACAATGCGGCGATCCAATGTTAAGGAAGCCTGCCTTTCTGGATCATTTAAAGTGAATGGAATCGAATGTAAACCAGCACTTCAAATGCTAATTGATTTAGCTGTGCAATATACACCTAAGAAAACCTCCGAAATAACGGGAGTACAAGAGGATCTTATCATAAAATTGGCAGAAAAAATTGCTACAACTAAGAAAGTTATTTTTTATACTCATATGGGATTTACTCGAACATATCATGGAGATATCTCACTGAGAGGGTTAATAAGTGTAGCAAGTATTACTGGAAATGTTAGTACCTCATTTAGTTCTGGATATATACCAGCAGTGTTAAATTGGGATCCATTTCTTAAAGCGATTCAAAATAAACCAAGCTTTCATAGAATTGGAATTCTTAATCTTTATGACGCTGTGATATCCGGGGAGCCGTACCCTATTAAGGCAGTTTGGTTTGCGTTCATTAACTTTTTAAATCAGTGCGCTAATAGTAGCAAAATAATTAACGAATTCTTTCCTAAATTGGATTTTATTGTTCAAACAGAATTATTCATGACTCCAACAGCTCGTTATGCTGATCTTTTACTACCGGTTTGTAGTTTTTTAGAATTTTCAGATTTCTTATCTCATCCATATCCTTATTTACAACTCCAGCAAAAAGTGATAGAGCCATTATATGAATCCAAATCGGATGCGACAATTGTTGCTGAACTAGCAGAAAGGCTTGGATTTGGAGAGTATTTTAAAGGTGGAGAGGAGGGATTAATTGATCTCATCATGGATCATTCTTCATTAAAAGGAGTGAGCAGAGAAACTCTTAAAAAAGGAGCGATAAAATTAAGAGCTTTACCCGAAGGTGGTAATTTTCCTTTGACTTTTAGAACACCATCTGGTAAGATCGAATTATATGCTGAAAAGTTGGTAGAAGACGGAGAGGCTCTTCCGGTTTATTTACCACCTATAGAAGCTCCGGTTTCTCTTGGTGAAAAGAAGTATCCATTTGCACTCATTAATGGTCATAGTCGCTTTCGTACACACTCCATGTTTGCGAACGTGCACTCCTTATTAGATTTAAATCCTGAGCCTATTGTAGATGTGAATCCCATTGATGCTGAAAAGCGAAACATCACTAATGGTGATATTGTAACAGTATATAATGATAGAGCTCGTACAACATTAAAAGCTAGAATAACCGAAGGTGTTAAACCAGGTGTACTTGACATTACTGAAGGTTGGTGGATAGAACAGTTCAAAGAGGGAAGCTTGAATCATCTTACGCACGATATTATTAATCCAGTGCAAGATAAAGTCTATGAGCCAAATATGCATATGAATGATGTTGCAGTTGAAATTACTAAGAGCGAGGGTGAGAAGAAATGAGCAATAATAAACGATTAGGTATGGTTATTGACCAAGAAAGGTGTATCGGATGTGAAGCCTGTAGTATATCATGTAAAGTTGAAAACAACACAGTTGATTATTGGATAAAAGTTGAAACCCAGGGAAGTACTGAGAAAGATACCCCCCGGGGGAGATTCCCAGATTTAGCTATGGATTTTCTTCCTAAATTATGTAATCATTGTGAAAATCCACCTTGTGTCGACTCTTGTCCAGAAGATGCTCTTCAAAAAAGAAATGATGGGATTGTTATATTAGACCAAGAGTTATGTTCGGGATGTCAGGCCTGTTTAACAGCATGTCCTTATAATGTCATAGTATTTGATGAGAATAAAAATCTTGCTGAAAAATGCAACTTTTGCGTTCATAGAGTTGATCAAGGACTTGATCCATTTTGTTTGATTTGTTGTGAAGGTCAAGCGATACACTTTGGAGACTTAAATAACGCTAATAGTGTTGTTTCAAAACTAATTTCTGGGAAAAATACTTTTCAACTAAAAACTGAAGAAGGGACAAATCCTTGTGTCTATTATTCCCCTCCTCGGCCTAAAAAAAGACTATAGATATAAACACTCTTTTTTTTTCTATCTTTCTATAGACGTTATTTAATGGGTTATTAAAATTGAGTGTTTTACAGTTAATTTTTCAATCCAAGATTATACCTTTCATCATCGGATGCAATTCCTGATATGTTTAAAGTTTTTTACCAGTTGAGTAACCCTCATGAATTGCTTCTAACATCCTTCTTGCCTGAGAACAATCTCCGATCCTGTGAATGTTAGGGATTTTTTCTTTCAAATTATTGTATAAATCGCTATTTACTTCCATACCCGCAGCAATAACAATCGAATCACCCTGAATTATCTCAAAATTTCCTTCTCTTTCAATTTCTACGCCATTATCCAAAATGCTGATAACTTTTGAAGAAGTGAATTGTTTTATTCCCCAACGTTTTATTCGCATTGTAATTGACCATCGAGAGGTTGGACCAATATCCCTTGCAATCTTTGGTAACATTTCTATTATGGAGACATCTTTTCCTTTTGACGCAAGAAATTCTGCCGTTTCACACCCTATCATCCCTCCTCCTATTATCACAACCTTATTACCAGTTGCTACAACATTGTTTAATATATCTAAGGCAAAGACAACATTTTCTTGTTCTATACCAGGTAAATCTGGAATGATTGGTTTAGCACCAGTCGCAATAATAACATCATCAAACCTTTCTTCTAATACCATTTCGGGGGTTGCTGTTTTATTGAGCATAACATTGACATTCAACTTTTTCATTTGATATGTTAAGTAGTCTGTAACACATTTTGTTTCCTCTTTATGTGGAGCATTTGATGCTGTGATTAAATTCCCTCCTATTTGAGAATTTTTTTCCCAAATTGTCACTTTATGTCCTCTTAATGTGGCTACTCTGGCAGTTTCCATTCCAGCTGGACCGCCACCAATAATAAGAATGTTTTTTGATTTTTCTACCTTTGTTAATTTTTCCCCTTCCTTGCCTAGCCCAGCATTAACAGCACATTCAACTGGTCTTTGTCTAACAATCGCATCAAAACAACGACAACATGCTAAACACATCCTAATATCATTGAATTCACCTTTCATTGCTTTTTTAGGAAAGTATGGATCAGCTAAAAATGCTCTTCCCATATGTACTAAATCTGCTCGTCCTTCTCTTATTATATCATTTGCTAACCTTGGATCATTTATTCTACCACCAGTCATAATTGGAACATTAATAATTTTTCTCATAGCTTCAGCTAAATATACGAATGCACCCCTTGGTACGGACATAGGTAACATCGGTTTTGGTGATTCATGCCATCCTGCCCATGTATGTATTACTGATACGCCTGCTTCCTCCGCTAATTTTGCCATAATTTGAGAATCCTCAATAGTCGTCCCACCTGCTATATATTCTTCCGCACTGATTTTGTAGATAATAGGAAATTGATTACCAAGTTTTTTCCTAATATTTTTAATTATTTCGACTATAAATGTTGCTCTCTCTGCTGGAGTTTCTCCTCCAAATTTATCTGTTCTTTTATTAGTAAGAGGTGATCCGAATTGACTAATTAAATATCCCGTTGATCCCATTAATAAAACCCCCTTATATCCTACTTCAGCACATCTTCTTGCCGAGTCTCCAAATCTTTCAACCAATTCTTCAACTTCTTCTGTTGTTAATTCTCTTGGTAACTCTCCTCTACCTCTGTAACCACGAAGAGGAGAAGGTGCCACTGGTTGCATTCCAGTAAGACCAGAATGGCAGTATCTACCCCCATGAGATAGTTCCATAAACGGTACTGACCCTCCCACGTTTATTGCATCTGCTAATTTTTTCAATCCCGGATTATACTTATCATCATCGGTTGCAATCATACCTTTGCCTGCTGTACTCCCAATCGGATAATCTACAATACCCATTTCCACACAGATAAAACCAACTCCTCCTTTGGCCCTTTCTGCATAATAATCTACCAATTGATCGGTAACATATCCATCGTAGCCATATCTCGAATTCATGGGTGCCATCATTATCCTATTGCTTATTTCCACATCTCCAATCGTTATTGGTTCAAATAAATATTTAACTTCTTCTGGAATCATAATAATTTTTACCTTTGTTTTTAACTAATCTAAATATATTGATGGTAATTTTATTAAAGTTTTCAAATATTAGTATTACGATTTTTTCAATATTTTTCCTCTTGCTTAAAAATATGTATTGAAAAATTTTATAGGAATGATTTATTATGGAAAAAAGTGAAAATGTTAAACTGTTAAGGGCTTTTTGTTCGACTCATTGTGGTATAGATTGCTGTGGGTATTAGTTCATTTAAAAGGAGATCGTATTGTTAAATTGGAACCCACTGATTTTAATGATGAAAAAGATCGAAGAATATGGTTATGGGGTTTAACTAGTATAGGCATTATGGAGGACTACATTCTAGAAAAAAATAGTAAAAAAAAAAATAATTAGGTTTTATTTTCCTTTAAAAACAGGTTTACGTTTTTCAACAAAAGCAGTAGCCGCTTCCTTATGGTCTTCAGAAGCATAACATTTGGCATTAAATTCCCCTTCAACCTTTAGCATTTCATCAAAAATTTTATCGTAACCTCTATGTATCGCTTCCTTGGAAAGGCCTAATGCAAGTGGTGCTTGCTCTGCTAGATGATTAGCAAACTCCATTGTTTTAGGTAATAACTCTTCATGAGGAAATACTGCATTAACTAACCCAATCTTTAAAGCCTCATCAGCAAATATACGTTTACCACTGAATATAAGCTCTTTTGCTTTATGAACCCCAATAAATCTAGGTAGTAAAAAACTACCATTCATATCAGGAATTATTCCCATGCGAATGAAGAATTCTCCAAAACTAGCTTTCTCTGAAGCATAAATAATGTCACAACTTAACGTTAAATTGGTTCCAAACCCAACAGCTACCCCATTTACCGCAGCAATAATTGGTTTATATAATCTAAAAAAATCATAAGGGTGGATAGTTTCTCTCCCTGCTGAGGTTCCTTCTGAGAACTTACCACTGGCGAACTCTTGAACATCCGCACCTGCACAAAAAGCTTTCCCTGCTCCTGTGATAACAATTGCTCTCACATCTGAATCTTCCTTTGCTATTTTCAATGAGTTTTTTAAATCTGAATTCATTTGCAGATTTATTGCATTCATTCTCTCAGGACGATTAAGAGTTATAACCGCTACTTTATCCTTTTTTTCATACAAAATAGTTTCATATTCTGGACTCATAATCAATGACACCTTCAAACAAAAACTATTAAAATTCTGCTATTTGTTAGTTTTTAGTTTGTATTAATTAAAATTGATGTTTTTACTATTTAATTTTTTTACCTTTTACCTAAAATTTGACGAAACAGCACTAACAGTTTTCAAGATAAAAAATAAAACTTTATTATCATCCCCATCTAAATAAAATATTGACTAAATATTGACCTAATAAAAAGTATTATTCGATGATAAAAAATGAGTAGTAAAGCAGATTATGAAAAAGTTCTTAAAACTTTATTTAAAGCAGGAGGATTTCAGTTCCCATTTTCAGAAACTATACATGAAATTCTAAAAATAACTATCAAAGATGAAAATCTAGATTTTATAATGGCTTTTGAAGACAAGACCTCTCAAACAATGGACCAATTGAAAGAGAGTAGCGGATTATCTGAAGAAGAAATTTTAAAAAAAGCAGACGTTTTAGCAAAAATGGGTGTAATAATCAACCAACCTAATCGTAGTGGTGTAATGGTATATCAATTATTCCCTTTTCACCGGCAATTTGAATATATTTTTATGAAAAACCTTGAAAAAACGGAAGAAAATTATAAAATAGCACAGTTGTTCGGTAAGTTGAATGAAGAACATAGCGATGAGGTCCAATCTCAATTCGATGGCTATAGTGCTGCATTGAACCGTATGCCACCAATGGATCGTACAGTCCCGATATTAGAAAATCTAGAAACAGGAGAAGAGATTAACGTTATCGTAAATGAAGAATTGGAAGTGCCAAAAGAAAAAATATTACCAACTCAACAAATTAGAGAACTTATTGAAAAATATGATGATATCGCTGTAGGTAATTGCTACTGTCGTCAACATCAAGAATTTCTAGGTAATCCCTGTAAACAAATCGAACTTACACCAAGTTGTATGACCTTAGGGAAATCAGCAAGGCATACTTCTAATCATGGTTTCTCTAAACTAGTGTCTAAAGAAGAAGCATTGAAAATCCTAAAAAAATGTGAAGACGCAGGATTAGTCCATAAAGCCTATCATAAATACGGTAATTCATCAGCTGAGGAAGTCGCAATCTGTAATTGTTGTAATTGCTGTTGCATGACAGCACGGGATTGCTTAATTTTTCCTGTAGTCAATGAAACAAATTACTTAGCTGAGATCGATGAAGATTTATGTACAGGATGCGGCACCTGTGTAGACTTGTGCTATAATAAAGCTATTGAATTGAATGATGACGATAAAGCGGAAAGGATAGAAGAATTTTGTGCGGGATGTGGTGTGTGTGCTTATCATTGCCCTGAGAATGCAATCTCATTAATCGAGGGTCAGAGAATGGTTAGAATGATGCCCCCACTTAAAAATAAATAATAAATTTAGTTTATTTATTCTTTTTTTATTTAGTTTTAAAGGATTGTGTATATAAAAAATTGACTTCTTGAGAATAAACAGTTAAAATAAGGCACTCTAATAATAAACTTGAGTGAATTTATATTTGTATTTAATTACAGATTATTTTAAAATAATATACTTTTAAAAAACTAACGTTTATGTATTCGACTTTTAATAATGGCATAAATATTTATAGCCAGAATTCCTATTAGAAGTAGGTGAGGAATGAATGACAACCATTCCAGTTAAAAAAGAACTATTAGAAGAATTAGTTGACTTAAAATTAAAATTTCTGTATGATGAAATTGATAAAATTTTAGCCAAGTGGGGTTATGAATCACCCACAAAATTTTTACAAGATGCTAAAACTGGAATTATTGAAGAGGCTGAAAATGATGCAATTACTCTAAAGCATTTAATTGATCAACGAGAAGAATTATTTACTCTTAAGAGAGATTGGAATAACCTCTAATTCTTGTAAAATTTGGAGAAAGACTTAATGTCTAGTATTAAGAAATTAGAACGCTCAAAACTCATTATTGAAAAAGAATTATCTATTTATCTCAAAAACTTATATTTTGAGCCAAAATTGGCGAGAATTCACATAATTTTACGCGATGAAACTAATCTATTTATAAGATATAATAATCATGATGAATATGCATATTCCGTTTTTTTTCCAAAGTGGAGTTAGATCGATGTAGGTTTGACAATTATGATGATAGATGGAATATTTCTACTAAGCCACATCATTTCCATCCGCGTCATAATAAAATAGGATTTTCTAGCCCCATGAATGGTAACCCTGAAAATGACATTCCACTATTTTGTGAATTCCTTAAATCTGGTGCGCTGTTATCTTCAGATTTAAGATTCGCATAGTAGAAAAAATGCCCAAAAACGTGATTTTATCTATTTTTAGTAAATGATATTCTATTGATTAAAAATTTCAATCACTACCTCTCCGAGGGGACGGGGTGTATCTAATTCTAATTTTCACCTGTTTTGACCTCCCAGTTTAAAGTTTCCCAGATTTCTGTATTCAATTTAATAGCATCTGAAAAGTGATTTAACTTTTGTAGGGCAGGATAAGATTGAATATAGCATACTAAAAATGATTCAATTGGGTTTATATGGATTAGATTTTTACCGATTTTGATACGATCAATAGATTCGGAAAAAATTTCGAAGCGAGAGTCTTTCTATATCTCAATCTAGATTGAACAAATCGATGACAAAAAGAAAAAAAGTTAAAATTTTAAAAATTATTCTACAATGGCATAGGCATTACCAAGTACAACTGAACCTCGGTCTGTTCGCACTTGAACGATGTAACGCCCATTATCCTTCCAACCTTCAGTAGTGAGGTTCTCTCCAGGAAACACGACACCTTTAAATCTTGCACTAAATTCTTTAAAACGAGAAACATCCCCATTACATAGTCCATTTACAATAGCACGTGTAGCAATCCCGTATGTACATAAACCATGAAGGATTGGTTTTGGTTGACCTGCCATTTTCGCAAAATCCGGATCTATATGTAGTGGATTAAAATCTCCAGTTAGTCTATAAAATGCTGCTTGATTTGTACTGGTCTGATAAGAAATGCTAAAATCTGGTTCTACCCCTTCGGGAGGATTTATAGGCTCAGTTTTTGGTCCTGGGTCACCACCGAAACCGCCTGAACCACCAACGAAAAAACCATACTTTGTATCAAATATATGCTCACCTTCTGGCGTATATCCGGATATTTTTGTATGTATGACAGCAGCTTTACCTTTATCATATATATGTTCTATAACGGCTTTTGTATTTATTGTTCCGTTTGGTTTAAAAGGTACATAAAGACGGATTAATTGCTCACCATGTAATAATCGGACAAAATCAGTTCCCTTTGGGAAAAGTAGTCCACTACCTGCTACTATCGTTGCAAAACTCGGAAATACTTTCATACCGCTTTGTACTCTTTCATAAACAAAGGCTAAATCTTCTGCTTGTGCACCAATTCCTAAATTATACAAGGCACTCATTTTCCAATCATATTTAAATGTTCCCTCTCTTGTTTGTCCTACTGAATCTAAATCTATTTTTGACATTCCTATTTTTCACTTATTTTTATGAATTGAATTTTTTGAGTAATAATAGACATATTCCATCTAAAAATTTCTTAATTAAATTATAATATAAAACTATCTCTGAAAATATTTAATAGTTTATTTTATTTTAAGGAAAGGAATAGGTATGAAGAACTCTTTTTTAGTTAAAGGTTATTATAGCAGAAAATAAATATTTAAGATTTTTTTGGTTTAAAAATTACTGAAGGTTTGATCTTTTCATTGTAAATAAAGCCTTCCGCTTCGAATTTATTCCCATACTTTTCCTTTAAGTTCGATAAAGAATCTACATCAAGAGCGTACATAGGACACGCTTCTACACAGATAGTTTGATTGCCACTCTCCACTCTATCCAAACATAGGTTACATTTTTGCATTTTAGCATTAAATTCGTTACTGAATTGTGGCGCGTCCCAAGGACAAACTTTTAAACATTTAAAACCACATTCATCCTTTCCAATACAAATCTCTTGATTAACAACAACTATTCCTTCAGTATCCCTTTTTATAATAGCTTGTGTAGGACATGCCTTCACACATGGAGGATCAGCACAGTGGTTGCACGCAATAGGTAAGTAAGCTAAAAATAAATCAGGAAATTTACCTTTTTCGATCTTATTGATTCGCATCCAATTTACGGGTCCTGCATCGATATTGTTCCAATCTTTACAAGCAACCGAGCAAGTGTAACACCCAGTACAACGTGTCTGATCAATATAAAAGCCCATTTGCTTCATGATTTTCCCTCAAAATCTTTTTCTTGATATACTTCTATCTCAACAAGGGTACTATTTAACGGAAAAGATCCACCAGGAGAATATCCATCTTGTGTTAAGATATTCGCGCATCCTCCAAGATCTACACCATCTTTATTAGGATTATACCATGATCCTTGGTAAATACATACAGCACCAGGTATGATACGTTCTATAATTTTTGCAGGGAGCCTCGTTCTACCTCGCTCATTAAAGACATCTACAAGATCACCATTATTAATACTACGCATTGAAGCATCAATTGGGTTAATCCAAACAGTATGAGGTTCTACTTCCTCTAACCATGGAATTTTTTCTAACGTAGAATGAGTTCTTCTTTTATTATGGGGTGTAAGCAGCTGTAATGGATATTTCTCAGCTTTTGGAGAATCATAGTGGTCATCGTGGCTTAAGTATTTTGGAATCGGTGGCATTAATGGATTATTTTTCTCTGCGATATGTTCACAATAAATCTCGATTTTTCCGGATAATGTAGGAAATGGATTATTTTCAGGATCTTCAATTTGACTTTTAAAAGCAATAAATGGCTCTTCCACTTTTACTTTGTAATATCCATCTCTTTTCATTTTTTTATAGCTTTTTATTTCTTTACGTGGAGCGGTTAATAGCCTTAAAATTTGGTCTTCAGGGAGGCTTAAAAGACTTTGCTCAATCCCTAATTTCTTTGATAGTTCCTTACAGATCTCTAGATCAGATTTGGATTCATATAAAGAATCAATAGCTTTATTTAAATATATATAATAAGGAGATCCTAACCAAGGAACAGCGACATCATTACGTTCCATGAAAGTATTTACAGGAATAACTATATCAGCTAACTGAGCTGTTGGTGTCATAAATTGATCAAAGGTTACTATGAAATCAAGAGTTTTTAGAGCCTTAACTCCTTTATTTACGTCCCCATATTGATTTAAACGATTAGTAGCTACAATGTAAGCCATTTTAATGTCTGCAGGATATCCTCCTTTACGACCTTCCAGTATTGCATTATAATAATCATTCCAATGGATACGAGTATTTGCTGGATTAGTACCACCTTTTAATTTATATAAGGCATCTCCGCGAGGTAAAGCTCCAAAATCAACGGGGTTATCTTGTGCTCTTGGTTTCCTGGGTTTTTCAGCTTCAGGTTTGATTGGACCTACTTTTTTTTTCCCTCCTGAGATAATTCTCTCGCGACTATAATATGCTCTCATAAAACCAGAGGCATAGCCACCCTTAATTCCAATATTACCTGTTATTGCACAAAGAACATTTGCTGCCCTTGAATATTGTTCACCAAACATCGTTCTTGCTGGACCCCAACCTGCAATAAGAGCTGCTGGTTTTGTTTCAGCATATTCTCTCGCTAGATTTGTTATTACTTTTGCTGGCACTTTCGTTATTTTTTCAGCCCACTCTGGAGTTTTTGGTTGTCCATCATGAATTCCAAGTACATAATCTTTATATTTATCAAATCCTATTGTAAATTTTTCGATGAAAGCTTGATTATGTTTCTCTTCACTGATTATTACATATGCCATAGCAATAAGCATAGCAGTATCAGTACCAGGACGTATAGGAATCCAATCGTTTGCGAAAACTGCCGTAGAATCTGTAAATATTGGGTCAATTGATATAATTTTAATTCCTTTTTCTCGTGCTTTAGATATCATTAAGCTTGTTCCAGGGTCCCACACAGTATTTGCTGGATTCCAACCCCACATTATTATAAGTTTAGAATTAAGTAGATCTTCCCGAGCATTACCCGTCATCATAGTACCATAGGTTGCCATTGAAGCAAAGAGCGCTCCTTCGTATGAAGGTGCCCCCCACATACGTGTATATCCCCCAAACTGATTGAGCATTAGACCATGAGGAGTGACACCGTGAAGCATTCCTTGATTACCTCCTCCTGGAACGAGTAATATTGCTGAATTACCGTAGTTTTTCTTAATTTCCTTCATATTTGTTGAGATTTCGTCCAACGCCTCCTCCCAAGAGATCCTTTCAAATATTCCTTCTCCACGTTCGCCAACACGACGTAGTGGATACTTAAGTCTTTCGTCAGAATATACCCTTTGTCTATAAGCTCTTCCTCGCACGCAAGCTCTAAGCTGTGGCTCTTCATCATTGTCAGTTTCGATTCTTAAAATTTTACCATGTTTCACGTGGGCTCTTAAAACACAACGACCACCGCAATCATGACAACATCCTGTTTTTATTATTTTAAGGCTATTTTCATTTTCTTCTATGATAAAATCACTTATCCTTGTTAATTACTCTAAAATAATTTACGATGTTTAAATACTTTTTATGAATATTGGTATTGGTAGTTTGATCGTTATTTTTCCTAATCAGTGGAGAGAATATCAAGAGGATTAAGGAGCATAAACTTCTCTTCCTCAAATTCTATACGTCTCTCACTCTTCTTAGTTCTATTCGAAGCTCTAAAATTATACTGAAGTAGAAATTAATCAGTCTATAGAATTACTGTTATTGAGCTTAATAAAATCTTAATACAATTCACAATTTTATTAAAAATATTTATAAAAATTATACTTGATCATAATAATAATAGATTGATTATCTAATGGCTAAATTTAATACTATTCCAGACAGACTTCCCGAACAAGTTTTAAACAACCTAAAAGAGGAAGAGTATGAGGATGTTATTCTTTTCGCTCTAGCTATTTTTGGCCCCCATAAATTCGATGAATTCATCAATAATCCTTCAAATTCTATTGAAAATAGAATGGATGAAAGTCTCTTTCATAAATCTGCAGAGCAATTAATAAACGATTATTATATAGAAAAATATACAAAATTTGGCGAGATTTACTACAAAATCACATCTAAAGGTGAGGATTTTGTTCTTAAAAACTTTGAAAACGATCCGGTTGTACAAGGGTTAATTACTAATTTTAGTAACTTACTAGGAATATCTAATAAGAGTAGGGAAGTAGAACCTAAATCTATTTCCAGCTATAGAATCGGATATAAAGACTATGTTTTTGGATTATTATCTCTTGGTTGGCGCATGGAATCTTTTTCAGAGGCAGCTAGGGAGATTCAAAAGAATACACCTGAATCTAATGTTTCTCCTGGAAAATATTTAGAACATAACGCTGATAAATTTGCTGATAATACCGCCATTCTCTATGAAAATGTTAGTTACACTTATAAAGAACTAAATGAGGAGATTAATCGTTATGCAAATTATTTTCTTTCTTTAGGTGTGAAAAGGGGCGAAGTAATTAATATTTTTTTGGAAAATCGACCTGAAATATTGTTCATGATTGGAGCCATGTCAAAAATAGGGACGATTGGTTCTTTAATCAATACAAGACAAAGATCGACAACTCTTATTCACAGTTTAAAACTGAATCCTGTAAACATCTACATTATTGGTGAAGAATTAATTGAACCTTTTGAAGAAGTGAAATCAGAATTAGGATTATCAGGGAAAGAAAAATTATTTTATTTACTGGATAAAGGTGAAATGCAAGTACCGAATACTTATATTGATCTTCATCATGCAACAAAAGATGTGGATAAAAAAAACCCCCTCACAACGAAAGATATTAAAGGAAAGGAAACCTACCTTTACATATTCACCTCTGGAACTACTGGAATGCCAAAAGCGGCTCATATTAGGAATTATCACACATTTACTT
>JAHLWT010000308.1 GCA_019057775.1 Promethearchaeota archaeon | reverse complement strand
TCAGCAGTCTCTAAGACATAGGCTTCTTTAGGATCTGCAATTATAAATGAATTATGGTACGTCCAACTTGGATCCTCATACGCACATCCCCCACCTTGTCCATATTTTTCTAATAAATCAATAATAATTTCTAATGCTTCTTTTGCTGATTTACCGCGTTCAAGACCGAGTCTTAATAAATCCATACCTAATAGCCCAATTCTTCTCAGAGGTTCATGGGTATATACAGCTTCATTTCCAATTACAACTTCAAATTCATTAGCACCCATCTCTGCCCCCCACATCCAATATGGCTGGCTCAATAGAATCGCATAAGTTTCAAAAACCTGAGGTATCTCTAAATAAGTGCATTTCAATAGATTTCCTTTTTCATGTTTCGTTCTTGGAGAATATGTTATTAATTGCACTTCATTAAATGGACGATCCGAATTTTTACCAAAGATAACACTACTATCTTGAGTGGAATTTCCAAGTGCTACTAGTGTGTCACACATTTATTTAATTAATTCCTCTGATTTTTTCCATCCATAATCATTTACTGCTTTAATCAATCCGTGGAATTCATTTTCTGAAATATTTTCTTCTTTACTAATTATTTCATCTATCTGTCTCAACAAATCGCTCTCTACACTTCTTAGTTTGTTATAGTAAATATTACGCTCAGGAATTTCTCTTTTAGGTCGCTTCTTATACAATTCAATAAATTCAAAATGCTTGATCCAAAACCAATTTGGATCTATGGTTGGATATGGTATTGATTCCATAACTTTTAGTTCTTTTGGGGGGAAAATATATGGTTTATAAATACTTAAACATGGAATTGTACTCCCTGTAAACCAGTGTATTGATTTTTTATTGTTTTTTCTCAAAAGAGAGACTTGAGAACCCACTGCTTGATCTTTTCTAGTATGCCTACATATCCCAACTTCATGTTCTCTTAAAAATTCCATCATTAAAGGAACAGTTATCATTCCTTTATTTGAGGATAATTGATGTAATGAGCATCCATCTCTATCAGTTATAGGAAACTCATCTGGAAGAGGGATAAGAGAAAATGTCATTTTAAAGTTGAAATCATTGTCGTCTCTACAATATCCTTTCTCAACGGCATGTTGGATAATGCCTTCTCTTCTCATATCTCCTTTCCCTTTTATTGATATATGATTTGAGATTGAACGAAATTCTTTAACAATTTCTGCGATCCACCAATCACCTGCCGTTTCTAATACGTAAGCTTCAGTAGGATCTGCTAAAATAAATGAATTATGGTAATTATATTCTTTTAGACTATGAAAGCCACCTTGACTATATTTTTCTAATAAACTTGTCATTATAGATAAAGCTTCCCTTGCGGTTTTACCTCTTTCAAGACCCAATCTGAGAAGATCCATACCAAGAAGACCTGTTTCTTTTAGAGGTTCTCTCGTTTGTACGGATTCATTACCTATAACTACACCATACTCGTTAGCACCCATTTCTGCCCCCCACATCCAATATGGTTGACTTAATATAATCGCAGCTGTTTCATTTATTTGTGGAATTGAAATATGAGTACATTTTACTTCCTCTCCAGAGGAGTAAGTTTTTCGTGGAGCATGTGTTATTAATTGCGCTTCTGAATCAAGTCTGTCACTATTTTTCCCAAAAATTACATCCCCATTTTTTGACCATATACTTAAACTAACGTAAGTGTCACACATAATCTCTAGTAATTTTTTATGAATAATGTTAAAATTAAATTCTATTTATAATTTAATTTTGGGGATTTTATTTTTTATAAATAAAAACTTTAATTTCTAAACTACTGCTATAGCATCTATTTCTACCAACGCAGTTGGAAGTGGGCAAACTGCTTCTACCGTGCATCTTGCAGGGAATTTTTCAGTAATACCATTTAACTTGAAGAACTCTTCATAGGCTTCATTCATTTCTTTAAAATCAGATATATCTTTTAAGAAAACACTGACTTTAACTATATTCGAGACTCCTGCGCCACCAGCTTCCAAAATTTTTTTTATTTTTTCAAATGCAGTTAAAGTTTGATTTTTTATATCTTTTGCTTCTGGGGCAGGGACTTGTCCTGAAATAAAAAGGAGATTACCAGCTTTTATCCCAAGACTATACGGTCCTGCTTTTGGAGATCCTGTGTCAATTACTTCTATATTTACCATTAATTTCTCACCAATTTTTATTTTCAATTTTTATAAAAATATTCAAGAATTCGATTTAATACAAATAACCATTATTCTAAAATTATAAAATTTACTTATTGTCGTATCTAAACCAAACAATTCGAATTTTAATTAAGTTTTAATAAAATTCTTTTATTAAAGAATTAGAATACTTCATAATAGGAGTTTTTCAACATCTATTGGTTTTTAGTAATTACTAGCGTTCTATAAAAAAGGAGACATCTTGATAGAAAGAAAAGATAAAATTTGGATATTTACTTTTGAATACGCAGGAATTGCAAAAGTGGGCGGTTTAGGAGAAGTACCAGCAAATCAAGCAAAACAATTAGCTAACGATTTTGATATTACTGTCTTCATTCCGTCTCATGGCCAAATTGAAAATCTGGTAAAAACTCAAAAACTAGAAAAACTGCCTTTTAACTGTGTTGGACAAATAAATCCATCATTTTTGGGGATAAATGAGCTTGAAAGTAATTATAATATTTCATTTTATCAAACAAAAATCAACAATGTTAAAATCATTTTATTAAGTGGTGAGAATCACTTTACTAAAAGATTTTTAGATGATTCTATTGTATACAATCCAGATACTTTAAGTGGCAAGATTTGTTTTTTTAGCCTAGGTATACGTTGTTTTATCGAGTATATAATTGATAATCATAAGGAAGATATACCAGATATTATTCACTTACATGATTATCACGCAGTCATCCCGTTTATTGGAGTAAAACAGATCTTATCAAAAAATGGGTTAGAAGTATCCTCTATAATAACAATCCATTTGCTAACTTGGCCAAGATATTCAATTGAATTTTATAGAAACTGTGGGTTAAATCATGCTCCTATTTCCATTCATTTAAAAGAAGGATTTAAATTATTGACATTAATTGAAATATTTAACATTTGTGAGAAAAATGAAATGGGTTATCAAGCGCCAACTGTAGAAAAAATAGGTGCGCTTGTTAGTGATATGGTTACAA
The DNA here is from genome assembly GCA_019057775.1 of Promethearchaeota archaeon. Next base: position 58,095 of record JAHLWT010000308.1, on the reverse strand, counting down.
CTGTAAGTCAATCTTACCTTAAATCAGATATAATTCCCAATTGTGGAGGGAAATTAATTGAATTTAAATCCAATTTCGTCTGGGATGGATGTGATTGGGATTATGATGAGATATATGATCAAGTTATTAGAAATAATAAACTGGAGATTCAGGAGATCCTAAAAATCTTAGATGATAGAGAACTAACACTAATGGATCTGAAAAAATTTTTACTAACTCATAAGATTGCACATCTCGATAGAAGTCCACTAATCCGTTCTGAAAAAGTTCTACATGTTATTAATGAAATTTCAAATGGGAATGAATTCGTAAAGGATGGATACATTAAAGCATTTAACGAATCTGGTCCTTTAGTAATTACGACCGGAAGGATTTCCCGTCAAAAAGGATTTGAAACTATTTTTGAAGCGATTCCTGAGGTAATAGAAGTTATTCCTGAGGTAAAATTCTTATTTCTAATACTACCTACTGAGTATAGTCTAGAAGAAATAAGAACTTATGCTGAATATGTTAAAAAATATCCAAATAATTTAAGAATTGTATTTGGAGTCGCTACTGATATTTTTCATTTGGCACATATTTCTGCTGATGTATATGTATCTCTTTCCCGATGGGAACCGTTTGGAATTATTGCTTTAGAAGCAATGTCTTCAAAATTACCTGTTATTGCAACCAAAGTGGGGGGCTTTCAGGAGACGATCATTGATCTAAGAAGCTTCCCAGAAATAGGAACTGGAATTTTAATTGAAAGAGATAATCCCACTCAATTTGCTGAAGCTTTAATCTCTCTTTTAATGTTAGCAGAAATCTCAAAGAAGGTTAAAGAGAAAAATCAAATTTATGAAACCGAAAACTTCAAGATGGTAAACCAAATTCCTGATGAAATTGTTAAGTCTTTAGTATTATTAGATCCAAATTATTTTACAAAAATTAAGGAAAATTGCTATAGAAGGGTAGAAAACAACTTTAGATGGAAAATAGTTTCGAAGAAATTAGTTGAACTGTATGCAGAAATCAAAAAGGTTCACATGCTACATCCTTAAGGAGCTTAAACATTGATAATATCAAAGAAATCTGTAATTCTAATTCTAATTTCAGTCTTTTTAACGAATTCCGTTGGCATGGTAGTTTTTACATATATACCTAGATACCTAATGTATTTAGGTACCGATAAACCTTTAACACAGCTTATCGTATCAATATTTCCATTGACATCTTTTCTTTTTCCTCCCCTATTTGGATATATTTCAGACAAAATTCAGAATAGAGTTGTGTTTATCTTTTCAGGTTCTTTAGGGATAAGTGTAGTTTTTCTTTTATTATCTTTAACTCAAGATCTCATAGTATCAGTGGTTTTTCTATTCTTTTTTGGACTATTTTTTGCTGCATCAAATATTTCTTTCACATTATATGCCGAATTAGTTGAAGATGATAAAAAACTTATATCTTATCAAAACGCTACGATCGTGGCAGGTTGGTTTACTGGGGCTCAATTTGGAGGTATTTTTATTGATATTTACGGAATAGAAAAGATATTCTCATTGATTCTACTAATTTCTCTCACAACTATTATTTTCGTTGTTTTTATCAGAGAGAAAAGGTCTCTGATATTAGAAAGGTTTAAAAGTAGAGAGTTTAGCAAGCAGAATGGTTTAAATGTAAATAAGAATGAGCAAGAAACCCATATTTCAACTTCAATTTATGGTGGTTTGTTTTTTAGAAATTTTAGCATCAAACCAATAATGCCTATACTAGCTATAATAATGAGCTTTTATATAAATAGTGATACTGAGATTGGTTTTTTAATTGGCATTAATTTTTTCATCCAATTTTTTCTGATGTTGTTAGCGGGAAAGTTCATGACTCATCGAAATATAAAATCATTTATGGTTGTTGGTTATTCTTTAAGCGCATTAACGATTTTTGGATATATCATTTCAACTAATTTTTGGATATACTTATTATTTCAATTTGTATTTGCTTTTAGTTATTCTACACATTGGGCTGCCACAATAACATACATCACCCAAAATACAAATCCTACAAATAAAGGGCAAATTATGGGTTACGCGAACGCGAGTGTTTTTTCAGGTAGCTTTCTGGGAGGGCTGTTTTTCAGTCTACTACTAGTTTTTAATCCAGACTATTATATAGCTATGTATTTTATGATAATTTTTCCTGTGATTTCTGTTATTATTATATCACTAAAATTTAAACCATATCCAAAATCTGTTAAATAAATCAATGAATTTACAAAATTAGAATAATTTCTAAATTTAATGATATCCTTATTAGGTAATTCAAATAAAACCTATGCATTAGAGACTGTAAAATACTTTTGAAATGAATGCGAATATGAATATATCAAAACGATCTGTTATTCTCATCTTAATCTCAATTTTTATAGTTTATTTTGGTGCAATGGTAATAGTCGTTTACTTACCACAATACCTATTATTTCTCAATACACCAAAACCGCTAATACAATTGACTCTATCGATCTTTTTATCAACTCTTTTTATTTTTCCACCCATTATAGGTAGAATTTCGGATAAAATACAGAACAGATACTACTTTATACTAATTGGAACATTGGGTATGATTTTCTCATCATTTCTGATGTTATTTGCAAAAAATTTGATATTAATAAACGTATCTTTATTTCTTCTAGGCTTCTTTGCCTCATCTTTTACAATTTTATTTACATTGTATACTGAGTTAGTGCAAAATGATTCGAAAAAGATTTCTTATTATAATGCGGCTATAGCGGCAGGATGGTTTACAGGAGTCCAATGTGGTGGTATTTTTATTGATTTTTTTGGTATTCAACAGATTTTTTTATTTAGCTTGATCATCTTTTTAATAAGTATATTTTTTGTAATTTTCATAAAGGAAGATAGACAGTTAATTTTAGAACACTCTATGAAATTTAATGAGGAGGATTTAAATGAGATTTCAGAAAGTATTACTGAGGAAAATAATTCTAACTTTAAATCAATATATTATAGCATCTTCTTTAGGAACTTTGGGATTCAACCTATTCTAGGGATAATTGTAATTATTATGAGTTTTCACTTAACAAGTAATACTGAAATTGGGTTTTTAATCGGAATAAACCCCCTACTGCAGTTTTTTCTTTTACTTTATATTGGAAGATTAATAACTAACAAAAATTTAAAAAGTTTTATGCTTCTTGGTTATATTTTAAGTGTAGTCATTATTATTGGTTATATTTTCTCATTTGATTTCTGGAGTTTTATGGTTATCCAAATTTTAGTTTCTTCAAGTTATTCAATATTTTGGATGGCATCAGTGATTTATATTGCTAAGAATTCAACACCAAAGAACAAAGGAAGTTTTATTGGTAAAGCTAATTCGAGTGGTTTTGCGGGTGATTCTATAGGAGGAATATTTTTTAACATAATGTTAGTAATCTTTCAATCAGATTACTATATGGCTATGTATTTTATGCTTGTTTTTCCTGTTATTTCAGTTGTAGTCATTTCTCTTAAGTTCAAGCCTAAATAAAAATTAAAATTATACCTTGCTCCAAAAAGGACTTAAATTTTGCATTATAGCATTGGGTTTATCCGGAACAATTTCTAATTCGTTTCTTATCCAATCGGATATCCATTTATATTTTGCTTTAAATCTACTGTCCATAAAAATTATTGCTCCTTTATCAGAAATCTTTCTAATAGGGCGTCCTGAAGCTTGATTCGCTCGTTGAATGGCGGGATAAAGATACGCAAATTCCCACCCTTGTCCTTTAAACACTTTATCATAATAATGTATTTTTGCTTCAACTCTTGGAGTTAAAAGATGATAGGGAAGTCCCACAATTATCACAGAATTCATGAATCCTCCCGGATAATCTTCTCCTTCAGAGTTTCGCCCTCCAGATACTCCCAACAAAACAGCACCACCATTTGAAGCCATACTTTTAAAATCTTCTACTAGACCAGTGTTATCCGAAGCAGATAAACCTGGTTCTTCTGTAAATATCTTCTTATTATTTTTTTTAACGACAGTTTCAATCCCGTTCGAGAGAAGACCCCTAAGTATTCGATATGAAGCACAAAAAATTCCTACATTTTCAGGTGTACTTAATAGAACTTCGTTGATTTTTTCAATGATCTTTTTAAACATTAGAGGTGTTCTATTAACTCCTTTAGTATCCACTCCCTCAGTTATGATGGCTTTTATATTCTTCTTTTCAAATGGTGAATCTGCGATGATTCCTTTGAAGCTTTTTCCACTCTCATTAAAGCCCATTAAACTATTAAACACATAAGGATTCACAGTTCCTGAGAGATTAAGAGATGTATAAGCTCGTTTAAGGATTGGAATAACCATTTCTCGTGGATCTAAGGCTACAATTTCAAGTGAAATTGATTTTTTTTCTTTTACTTCTTTTATATTATAACAAAAGAAGTAGTTTTCCAAGTTATAGGTTCTTAGCCATTTTAACCAAAATTCAGCTAATGAACCTAAAAAATCTCTAGAGATTTCTCCGTTGGATAATTTATTTTCATGAATTGAAACACTCAAATTATGAAGATCTCCAATCATATTTTTGAAGCTATTTAAATCACGTAAACCCAATTTTTTATAAATAATTTCTAGCAATTTCCCTGGATTTATCGCCTTCTCTTCTCTTCCAATATCCTTCTTTTTCTGATTTAGTGTGTCTAATAAAATTTTCACAAAACTTTGCATCTGGATTGGTGATGCATGCATTTCTAAATCTTTTAAACATAATCTTAATGAATAGGGGGTAATTTTATTCGAATTTACATCAGTAGCAATATCAATTAAATTGTGACATTCATCCATTACTAAAATACAGTTATTTAACTCTTCACCTATAAATTTTAGAAATAGATCCCGGATAAATGGATTATATATCCATTGATAATTACATATAATTACTTTCATTGATTCTAAGAGAAATTTACTCAAAAAATAGGGGCAGAATTTCTTTTGTTTACAGAATAGAATAAGTTCTTCAGCATCTACAGGTTTTTTAAATAATTCTGGTTCTAATAAAACAGGATTTTCAAGTTCTCCTTTCTTTTTTAACAAATTTAAAAAATGATGGCAACTTCTATTTTTTCTTAAATCTCTACAAACTGCCATCGCCTCTCTTGGATTAATTTTTAAACTTAACAAAGTCTGATTCAAACACATCTCATTTCTTCCCCGAATAGAAAGCCCATTTAATTTAATGCTAAGCTTATTTATTTCATGAAACTTAGAGATTTTAATCATTTCTTTTATAACCCGACGATTCTGGGCATGAGTTCTGCACATATAAATTATTTTTAAATTTTTTTCAATAGCTAGTGGTAGTAGGGCACTCAAAGCTATTACGGTCTTACCAGTACCATTTGGAGCAAGAAGTAAAATATTTTTTCTTTCTTTTGCACTTTTTTCAATTTGTTTAATTAGATTTTCCTGAGATTCTCTGAATTGATCGTATGGGAAGAAGTGGAAATATTTTAAGGGCTTTACCTTGTTCATTTTCAAAAGTTCATGCTTATCTACCCTTTTCACAATAATGTTATCAGTTAAATCATTTGAAATTTTAAAACCGGAACTATCATCCATGCTCAGATAAGGGATTAACTTATTTTTTTTCTTAAGTTTAAAGGATCTTTTACAAGCTTTACAATAAAGATAATCCTTTGTAGGATATAATACTTTTTCACATTCTGGACAAAAATTCATTTTAGAATATAGTGTATTTTAATGTTAATTTATTGTCAGAGTCAGAGTTTATATTAATATAGACTATAAAAGTTTAATTATTAATAATAATAATAAAAATAATCATTCTACTCGATGTAAATTTAGACTTTTCAGGTACAAATTAAACTAAAACAATGTTTATATAGAAATTTGTATAATTTACTTTTATGAAATTCGAACAATTAATTTATGAAGAGAAAGAGCGAGTAGCAAGAATTACATTAAATAGGCCGAAAGTATTAAATGCCTTAAGCATGCAACTCTCTGATGAAATAGTCAAAGCTATAGAACTGATACGTCAATCTACAAAATTAAAATTTTTGGTAATAAAAGGTGCGGGAAATAATTTTTGTGTAGGTGATGATATTACTGAAATGATGAAATGGGGCGACGCGAATGGAATTACAAGACGGGTAAGATTTTATCAAAACATGGCAAATCAAATAGAAGAATTAGATAAAATTACAATTGCAGCGGTAGATGGCTATGCTGTTGGTGGGGGATTAGAGATCACAATGGTATGTGATTTTGTCATTGCCACAGAAAGAAGTAAATGGGGGATGCCAGAAGTGGATGTAGGAATTACACCAGGATGGGGTGGAACTACTAGATTATCACGTCTTATCGGAAGACGTAGAGCAAAGGAAATTAATTTGATAGGAGCCCTGCACTCCGCGCAACAAGCAGTAGAATGGAATTTATGGAATCGTGTAGTTCCAAATAATCAACTTGATGATGAGGTAGAAAAACTACTTGACGTACTTAAATCTAAGAATCAGCAAGGAATGAGACAACTAAAATTTATAATAAATAGGGGTGTTGAGTGTGATCTCTATACAGCTCAAGGTTTCGAAGTATTATCAGGAGCATTAACGGGAGCAGTTAGTGGAATGTGGAAAATTAAAGATGCAGATCAAGGTAAAGGTGTAATTGGATTTTCTCAAAAGAATGAACTTTGGAAAATAAGAAGAAGCTTAGCCAAAAATTTCTGGACAGATTAGATCTAACTAACCAGATTTTAACTTATAAAGTTAATCATGTAAAATTGGTTTTCTTGCAGCAAGTACAGCATCAAGACGTTTAATTGGAGTGCAGTGAGGAGCAGTCTTTAAGAGATTAGGATCGTTTTTTGCTTCTTCAAAGATTTTTATCATTATTTCCACAAAAGAATCTAGTGATTGCATAGATTCCGTCTCTGTAGGTTCAATCATTAATGCTCCAGGTACGATTAAAGGAAAATAGATGGTTGGAGCGTATATTCCATAATCAAGAATACGTTTTGCTACATCTTCCGTAGTTATTTCATTAGGTATATTTCGATCGGATAAAACAAATTCATGCTGACAGCTCCGATTGTAAGGAAGATGATATTTTTTCATGAGTTTAACTCTCAAATAATTAGCATTCAATACAGAAATTTGCCCCACACGTTTTAAACCTTCACCACCTAAAGCTAAAATATATGCATAGGCTCGAACTATTATTCCAAAATTACCCCAAAAGGCTTTAATTCTTCCAATTGACTTATCATTACCTTCCCTGCAGACAATCCCTTGTTCAGTTGAGATAATGCAAGGTTCTGGAAGATAAAGGCTAAGTTCATCTATTACACCTATGGGTCCCGAACCAGGACCTCCTCCACCGTGAGGAGTGGAAAAAGTTTTATGCAAATTTAAATGAACAATATCAAATCCCATATCTCGAGGACGACAAATCTCAAGCATAGGATTCAAATTTGCTCCATCATAATAACATAATCCCCCATTATCATGTACGATTCGGGTGATTTCCTTAATTTGCCTATCAAAAACACCTAATGTATTCGGGTTGGTAAGCATTATTCCAGCGACATCTCCTTCTTTCATTGCAAATTCTAGTTGATCTAAGGGAACTTCTCCATTTTCGTTTGAATTTAATTCTATTATTGAAAAACCAGCCATTTTCGCTGATGCGGGATTGGTTCCATGAGCGCTGTCAGGAATTATGAGTTTTTTCTTATCTAATCCTCTTATTTCAAAATATTTTTTAATGATCAATAAACCAACTAATTCTCCATGAGCTCCTGCTGCTGGTTGAAGTGTGAAAGCATCCATTCCGGTTATTTCTCCTAATAGTTTAGATACATGGTAGAGAACTTCAAGTGATCCGTCATTTTCGTCTTGTAATGGATGAGTTTGAGTAAATCCGGGCAACCTTGCTATTTTCTCATTTATTTTAGGATTAAATTTCATAGTGCAGGAGCCTAAGGGATAAAGTCCTGTATCAACACCATAATTTCTACTACTTAAAGCAATAAAATGTCTAACTAATTCTACTTCTGAAATATTAGGAAGTGGTAAATCTTGTCTTAGTAGATTTACTGGTACAATATGTTGAAGATCTATTTCTTCTAAATCCATTTTAGGAACGTAATTTTTCTGTCCGTCTTCATTTCCACCTTCTAAATTTAATGAAGTTTCTGAATCCATTATTAGTTCTTCTCCTCCTTTTTTTTTAGTGCTGATTGAGCGGCATCAATAAAAGCTTCAATTGACTTACCCGAATTCATTTCTGTCACGCATACCAAGGCAACATTTTGCATTTCAGGATAGTATTTTGAAATTGTTAAAGGTGGGAGTAGGTTACGCTCTTTACAAGCCTCTATTAAATACTCAACATTCGGACACTTAATTAAAAACTCATTATAAGTTGGTTTCTTATTTAATATTTCATATCCTGGGAGTTTTTTTAGCTGCATTTTTAGAAAATGAGCCTTTTGAATATTTTGAGACGCAATTTCTTTTAATCCGGTTCTTCCTAATGCTAACAGATAAGTTAAAGCTGCTAAAGAACATAAGGCTTGATTAGTACAAATATTGGAGCTTGCTTTTTCTCTCCGAATATGCTGCTCGCGAGCTTGTAACGTTAAAATATATCCTTCCTGATCTCCATTAATTTCTTTTGTCTTACCAATCAATCTTCCCGGCATTTTTCTCAAATACTTCTGTTTTGCTGTAAATATACCTAACCCCGGACCACCAAAAGATGGTGATATACCAAATGACTGTCCCTCAGCTATGAAAATATCTATATCTGTTGATCCGGGAGGTATTAAAACTCCTAAACATGTTGGGTCAGTCATAGCCTGAACAATTAAACAGTTTGGAGATTTTTCCTTTACAGTTTGAGTAATTTTTGAAACATCTTCTATATCACCGAAAAAATTCGGACTTTGGATCAAAACTGCTGCGGTATTATCATTTATTTTAGTTTGGAGTGTTTCTTCTGTACATGTTTCTATATTAATATCTTGCCCCCAACAATAAGTTTTTACAACTTCTTCATATTCTGGATGAATTCCTTTAAGTAATATGATTGTACTTTTTCGAGTAATGATAGTAGCCATAATAGCAGCTTCAGCAAGAGCAGTTGAGCCATCATACATGCTTGCATTTGCAATTTCCATTTGTGTGAGCTTGGAAATAAGAGTTTGGTACTCATAAATGGCTTGTAAATACCCTTGGCTTGCTTCAGCTTGATATGGTGTATAAGATGTATAAAATTCAGATCGAGATATAACAAAATCCACTATTGTAGGAATATAGTGATAATAACATCCAGCTCCTAAGAATGAATTGGAGTAATTATTATTCTTTCTAGAAATATTTTCCATATATCGTAAAAGATCTGGTTCAGTTAAGCCAGAAGGTAAATTTGATTTTTCAATTATTAAATCATTAGGAATATCTTGATAAAGTTCCTCTAAAGAGGAAATACCGATAACGTTTAACATCTCAGCAATAGTTTTTTTATCATGAGGTATAAAATCCAATTTAAACAACTCGATTATTATAAATATAAAAATTAACTAAAACTATGAAGAAAAAAAATTTTATTGTTGTAATTCTTTTTGAGTTATTACCTTATATTCATCAGCAGTTATTAATTCATCAATTTCAATTGGATGAGAGAATGCAATTTTTATTATCCAACCATCGTTAAATGGAGAAGAATTCACAAGTCCAGGATTATCACCAATTTTTTCATTTATTTCAATGATTTCTCCAGATAAAGGCATTTTTAAATCTCCTACTGCTTTCACTGATTCAATTTCTACCGCGTTACTTCCCTTTTCAAAAACCATCCCTTTTTCTGGGAGTTCAACGAACACAATATCACCTAATTGATGCTGAGCAAAATCTGTAATCCCAACAGTCGCTTGTGTATCATTTACTCTTACCCATTCATGAGTGGGTGTATATTTTAATTCGTCTGGAAATTTATAATCCATAAAAACTCACTAGTCTTTTTATTATATTTTTACATTACACATTCCGGTAAAATGGTGTGGAGACTATCCTACCTCTTAGTAATTTATTACGAATTTCAATAAATATTTCAGTTCCAACATCAATATATTGCCTTTTCACAAGCCCTAATCCAATAGTTTTTTTAAGGGTTGGAGAATATCCACCAGATGTTACAAAACCAATCTCAGTTTCGTCTTTAAAGATTTTATAATCGCCTCTAATAACTCCCTTATCTACTAGATCAAGGCCAACTAATACTCTTTGCGCTCCTTCTGCTTTTTGTTTAATTAAAACATCCTTTCCAATATATCCTATCCCCTCTTTAGGCTTTACTAGCCAACTAAGCCCCGCTTCCACAGGAGTAATCGCATCACTAATCTCATGACCATATAATGAATAACATGCCTCTAGCCTCAATGAATCTCTAGCCCCTAGTCCAGCAGGAGTTGCTCCAAGATTTATTAAAGCATTCCAAATTTTATTTGTGTGAATATTATCAACTGATAATTCAAAACCCTTTTCGCCGGTATATCCTGTTCTTGCTATAAATACAGGAGATTCATTTATATTGCAGTGTGCAAAATAAAATCGATTAATTTTTGAAAGATCGATATCTATTATCGACTGAAGGTATTCATCTGATTTGGGTCCTTGAAATGCTATACGAGATCTTTTTGTTGAGAGATCAGTTATATTCACATCAAAGTCTTTTATGTGATCATTTAACCATTGTAAATCTTTTTCAATATTACCTGCATTTACAATCATTTTAAATTTTTCAGGTGTTTCCATGTAATATACAAGATCATCTACAACGGTCCCATTTTCATAACACATACAAGAATATTGCCCTTTAGACGGCTCCAATAGATTTAAATCATTTATCATGACATGTTGGAGGAATTTTATGACATCTTTACCTTCAAGAAGAAATTCTCCCATATGTGAGATATCAAACACCCCTGCATTTGAACGAACTGCTTCATGTTCTTTTATTATGCTCTCATATTGAACAGGCATTTGCCAACCAGCAAACTTGACCATTCGAGCTCCAAGACTTAGGTGTATCTCGTAGAGAGGTGTTTTTTTAATGTTTACTTGTTCATCATCCACAATTTCTACACTCTTTAGACCATATTTATGTATTTGAAGTATATTGTGGAATAAAGTAATATGCCTAATTTAAATTTTTAGACTTAAAGTTAGGAGCCATTTTCCATTACTTAAAATGATAATCATAAAAATTTATTTATTATCTTCATTTTTATAAAAGAAATGGATGAAAAAAACGACTATAGCTTACAAATAAAAGATATAATATCTGAAAGTCTAATACGAGATCTGGTTTTATTTACACTTTTGTTTTTATTAGTTGTGAGTCAAAATTGGGAAAGCATCTTATTATTATTGTTTCCGCTAATCACATTCACTTTTTCTCTATTTTTTAGAATTATCAGCTCATCTAAAAGAAGTTCTGAATTTAGAAATAAGTGTATTATCTATAATCCCCTCGGATTAGAAAAAAAAAATGCAAATCGATTATTTTTTTCTGCTATTTTACAATTAATATTAGTCTTCTGGCTTTCTTCAGAATCATTATATAATTCACACATGGTTGATAATTATTATTTATATTTTATAGGATTGTTTATTTTCATCTACTCTTTCGGATTTTTCTGGATTTTCATTGACATTTGGAAATATACTAAAATAGAAATTATTACTACTTCTCTAGATGATAGTAAAATTCAACAGTATGAAATCGAATTTTCGGCAGAACTGAATAATATCGTTGCTTACTTAGACTTGAAATATTTTAAACACATTTCTATCATTAATATTCTAGTCTTATTAACTGTAAATATTATAAATGTGATCTCTATGGTATTAATAAAGATAAATCCCGCACTAGGATTTCAATTGAGTCTGCCAGGCTCGAACAACGTAGGTTCAGAGCCTTTTATAGTCCCATTCTTGTTTTATGGCTTTCTTTTAATATCACCTCTATTGACTATCACATTATTAGTTTTAAATAACACTCAAATAAGTAATTTCAATCTTGAAAAATTTAATGAGATTATCACACCATTACCGAGAAATCTTCAAATTAAGATTGTTGAAAGTCTTGAAGCGCTAAATACTAAAATGAAAGAAAAATTAAGGGTAGAATAAAAAAAAATTAATTTTATTGCTGGATTGGAAGTATACTCTTAATATAATCAAACCAAGCATATTTTAATCTAAAAATCCTTGTCTTTGTAATATCGTACGGGTTAATGTCTTGAATATTTCTTTATTATTTTCCCCATTTTTAGAGGATGTTTCAAAGAAATAATCGAGATTATATTTATCTTTAAAGGTTTCTGCTTGAGAATGGTCAACACTCCGTCTTATTTCCGCTAAGTCAAGTTTTTCTCCAACAAGAAGATATACCGGATTACTTGCATTATTACTAACAATACCATACCATTCCTCTAATGACTGGAAGCTTGTTTGTCTTGTAATATCGTAGCAAAGCAAACATCCTGTAGCACCTCTCGCATAATTAGGGAGGAAAAGCCTAAAACGCCGTTCGCCTGCGAAATCCCAAATCTGAAGTTTCACACTGAGAGTGTCATTAATTTGGACGTCGTAGGTGGCGAGATCAGTCCCAATCGTGATTTTCTGTGCGATAAAAATTCCTGTGAGCAATCTCTGAATCATCGTACTCTTTCCTACTCCACCATCTCCCACAATAACAATTTTGAATAGAAGTTTTCTTTCAGACATTGGCCGCAATTTTACAACACTATAATTAATATTATTATAAACTTAAAGTGTAAATAATTTTACTTTCCAATTTAAAATTTAAATAACTTAAAAATTATTAAAATTTTGGGAAGTGCAAGAATTCATAGTGAATGAATATACTACTTTAAAATAAAAAAATATCTTGTATATCGTTTAGTATGTTATTGTTATTATTAAAATGCTTGATACTGAATAAATACAATTTGGTGCTTTCAATTAATTAAAATTAAAAGGTTCAAATAAAAAAATGGTGAAATAAAAAAGACTTAAAAGAGACCCAAAACTTCCATAATTAACGAGTCATAAGATCTACCATAAATTTTTCCAGTCTGAGTCAAACTTGCCTTTTTTCCGCTATTTGGATTAATTTTAGCTAGGTATGGAATATCGTTAACATCTATTGGATATAATTTATTATTAGAATTACTAATGACATCAATCCTCGCTAAATCGCGTATCCCAAAAATATCATAAATCTTTTTACCCAATTTAATTAATTTATCATAAATATCTAAAGATTTTATAGCATATCTTTTATAGTGCTCTTCTTTCATATCACGATCATAAACTTTTCCTAATGGAATTCCTACTTCAACAGGAAATATTAGTGGTTTTTTACCAATAATTAATATTTGAAACTCTCTTTTACGATCTAAAAACTTTTCAGCAATAACTTCACTATAATGTTCTTTTAAAAACATAGTATGATTAATTGCTAAATGAATATCTTCAAAAACAGCTATACCTTTACTGGAATAACATTGAGTTGGTTTTAAAATAATTTTTTTATGTGTCTTTAGAAATTCATTTAAGTTATCAACATCATTTACACCCACGCCCATAAAAGGCAAAACTTCAATCCCGGAACTTTTCAACTTTTTTTGACATAGAATCTTATCATACATTAAATTCATTGTATCAATAGTACTCAAATAATGGGGGATCCCTTGTCTTTCAAGTTCGCTGAAAATCCATTTTTTCGTACCACTGTTTGCTAAATTATTATAAAAATCACAAAAAACAATATTTGCGCCCGATTTTTTAAAAATGTTAGATAATGTGGAAAAATCATTTCCTATCTCAAAAAAATGAGTTTTAAAATCAATTTTATTCTTTTTCATGACCTCAATAACATAGGACATCTCACCACTATAACCTCGTTTAAACTCAACGTCTCTTTGTTTTTCATCCAACCCAATCCATAAAGGACTTTCCCTTCCTAAAAATAAAATTCTAATACTCACTTTTATCAGCTATGCATTATATATTTTAAAAACAATGATTTTAATCGATGCTTTCAAACACAGTTAGAACTTCAAATTTTGATTATTCCTAAACTTTTATTTATTTTATAAGGATTTATAGTAACACTTCTAATATATTCAGGAAGAATGTCTAACCCTCCATCTGCAATCTCCAAAAGTATCGGAGCAACTTGGATGCTGTATCGCTTTGAAATTCCCACTGGATCAAGCCCTGGCCACCCCCAACAAGAAGTATGGATCACATCATTTACAATAAAAGAATTATCATCTATAGTAGTCGGATGCATCGTCTCAATTGGAGATTGACCCTCAGGGTTGGATATTAAATCAAGTATTACTGATCCAGACTTAAAAAGTTTTAACATCTTTCTAGTAATAAGAATTGTTTTACCACGTTTTTCCATGGGCCAGTTAATCCCATTAACTAATATATCTGTTCCTGGAATATGTTTCTTCATTTTATAAAAATCTTTTTTATTAAGGACTGTAACTGAAACAAAATTTCTTGCAGCAAATCTTATTGCTCCCCATGCTACAGGACCATAACCCATTACTTTCACCACACATTTTTGTGGATTTCTTCTTCTTTGAGCAGCCACCCACAATTCAAAACCTTTCTTCATACCAAGATATCCTGTTTCATGAAGTGCTTCAATCTTGCGATCTCCAAAAGAATTTTTAATTTCTTCCATAGGTATGGCAAAAATATTACGCTTCTTTAATAAATCTCGTAGATTGCGATTACCAGGAAGATGAAGCATTGAAAAAATTGCTGATCCTGGCTTTATAAGCTTGAGTTCTTCTTCCACTGGTTCTTTAAGTCTCACAACAATATCGCATGCATAAACATCAGTTTTATTTACAACTTGAACGTCAACTTTCTGGTATTCTGAATCATCTATTCCTATCCCTCTTCCCGCACCACTTTCAACTAAAACATCATGTTTTTTAGAAAGCTCTTTGAGTTCTTGTGGTCTTAAAATGACTCTCTTTTCTTTTGGTCTATTTTCCGCAGCAATTCCAATTCTCATAAAAAATTTACCCCTTAGTTTTCAATAGAATTAACTTTTTTCCTACAAAATTTTTTAAATTGTATTTATTCCTAACTCTCTCTTCTATACCAACAAATATATTAGAGTATTGATTTTTATAGCAAATAATTTTTTTATATATGAAATTATCAATCATCTAAACAATTGTATATAGTGATCAATAATACGTGGTAATGTCTAGAATTGCTAAATTGTTTGTTAAATTTTCCTAAGATATATTTTTACTATAAGAGATAAAAATTTAACATGAGATCTTCAAATTTAGTGATTCAAGTCATACTTTAAGTGTAAATATATTATAAAACACTTTATTTATAAACATGACTATTCCAATTAAAGAAAATAAGTCGATTATTTAATCAATTAGATAAATAGTTGACTAAATAAATTATTTTAATAAATATGATCTAATTTTTAAAAGATTAACTATAAACATGTAATTTGGAATTCGGTGAACTTTTATAAGAAAAATGTAATAATATCTTAATTTTTGGTGGTTTTATATTAATCGCTTTATATTCTCTGCTCTTTTTCTATTTTTACCTTCAGACAATCTTAAACTTCAAAATTATGATACTAGTTCAAATGATTAATATTAAAAAAATAATTAAAAAGAATTAAGAATTTGATTAATTCAATCTTGTAAAATATCTTTTAACTCATCAACGTTAAGATTTAGATATTTAGCATTGATTAATCCTTTACCAAGAAGAGTTAAGAAATTTTTTTTACGTTTTTTGTTTAAAAACCTCTTCATTTCAGATAAATCAGGATTTGGGTCAGTGATTTCAATCAATTTATTATTAACTGCTGTATCAACTACTTTTTGTCCAGCTTCAGTTCTAATAATTAAGAAGGATTCACCTGATCCTTTAGGAGCACCCCAAGGGGAGTAAGAAATATCTGAAAATTCTCCTGAGAAATCAGTGCAAAATTTACAACCAGCCATTCCTCCTGATGAGCAGGCATAAGCGATACGGAGGGACGTTCTTTCTGCTCCTGTATTAAAATCTGACGTTAATATTTTGGCAAGACCTTGAATGTGACACGGATTAGCAAGAATTCCAATATCACGTTTATAATCTTTATATGCAATTCCAATACCGGTGACTAATGGGCCAGCATTCTCCATTGTAGATTTAGGAATATATTTTTTGGCCTCATCGGGATTGTCTACAACGACTGGAAATGCTACAGGAGGTTTTTTACTTTTGGACTCACCAAGAACCATATGCTTTACAATTCCAGATTCAAAAGCGGCAGAAACCAGATTAGTTAACATATCTTCCTCATTCTTTGATTTAACTTGAATTATATCAGTGTATACACCAACAGCTAAATCAACCCGGGTTTTCCCAAATAATTTCATCTCAATTTCAGAGATTGGCAGAAAACTTCTTGGACACGCATTATAACACAATCCAACTGTCTCAGCACATTCATCTACAACATAGGCTTCTCCATTGGCGTGATTAAAATCCATGTGCGGACAGAAAGCGTTGCAACTTCCACAGTGGATACATAATCCTGCGTAAATTACTTCATTTTCGAGTTCTTGACTAGATTTTTCTATTTTCATTAGTTTTGAACACTAACTTTTTTAATTATAAAACAGTTAAAATTATTGAGTTATAGAATTCTACATCTCATTTAAAGGTGTATTAATCTAGGATGAAGTTTCACACTAAGAAATATTTTGCTTCAAATAATGAATACATAAAGGATTTCTGGTGGTATCTATGGGTTTGAACAATTTAAATTTACCTCGCAATATCGTACTTCATTTAACTGAAGCCTGTAATCTTAGATGCAAAATGTGCTATTTTTGGGGAGAAAAAGGTAGTTTCTCTAACAAAATTAAAAAACAAAACCTCTTAGAGATTAACTTTGAGATGGTAACCAAACTAATTCATGAATTAGCCCATGTAGCCCCTTTCTACAGTTTATTTGGTGGCGAGCCGTTATTATATTCCAACATTGATGACCTAATTGTTGAAATTAAGAATAATGGTTCTCAAATTGATATGCCAACTAATGGAACATTACTAACCAAAAAAGCTCGGATGCTTGTTCAAACGGGATTCGATTCTGTTAGGGTGTCTATTGATGGAACTCGAGAAATAAATGACATGCAGAGAGGAAGGGGTAGTTTTGATAAAGCAGTTGAAGGGATTAAAGCTTTATACGAAGAAAAAAGAATTCATAAGGTAAAAAATCCGATAATTAGTATCATTTACACAGTTACACCGAATAACTATGATTCAATTAGAGAACTATTTATTAATGATTTGAATTTATCCGAAATTGACTGGATCACAATCCAAATGGAAAATTTTCTAACCATGGAGATGGGCAATTCTTATGCAAAATTTCTTAAATCTGAATTTGATATTTCTAACGATTTATACTGGCGTGGAATGATTAGAAATACAGTGGATTTTGGGAACATTGATATTAATGAATTAACCCATCAGGTAAATGAAGTAAGAAAAAATTTCAGGAAATTAAAGAAAAATATTCTTTTACTCCCTCCAACATTCACTAACAAAAATCTTAATGCTTACATTCAGGCAAACTGGAATGGGATGGATGATTTATATAAAAGTTGTTTAGTTCCATGGTTCGCGGCAGATGTTGTTGTGAATGGGGATATAGCCCCTTGTCATGTTTTTTATGATCTTGTTATGGGAAATCTACATGAGAATAGTTTTACAGAGATTTGGAACAGTGAAAAATACAATAAATTTCGAGAATACATGAAAAATAATAGTTTCATGCCAATCTGCCCCGGGTGCTGCATTTTATATTTATCTGGCAAAAAGCTAAGTAAGATCAAAAAAGTAAAGACTTAATCATCGCTATTTCTTGTATTTTTTATTTATAAATAATGGTTTTTTATAATTTTAAAAAAAAATATTTTAAAAATTTCAGCAGTTTAAATTGCTTCCTATAGAAAAATAGTATGGAATCTAAATTGCACGAATTTTCAGTTAGTCAGTATTGCTGTATATATATAGTTAATAATAATAAACAGTAAAGAGGTGAGTTTATGAGTAGTGAAGAAAAAAAACAAGATCTCGATTTTGTATTTGAATGTGAGCAGTGTACAGAAACTTGGTCAGAAAATTTGTTGGATTTAATTGACAGATGTACACTTGAGGAGTTAGTAAATTTAATTAAACACATTCAAAATAAACTAGAATCACTAAAAAAACTATAAAAAAAAAGTTAGAAATAATTTTAATTCATATTATTTGTAATTTTTTCGATGTTTCTTAGAGATCATTATTAATCCGAAGAAACTAAAAACCATAACAGTGATTAGAATATTATAACTATGAATAGCTTGTTGCTGTCCATCTATTATGGTGATATCAGTAGTTTCTAAATAGTATACCAAAGGATAAGAAAGTTGGACAGGTATATTGTCAGAGTAATCTAGTACTACGCGTACAGGTTTTTTTTCGATAGGTATAATCAACGTTGTTGTACTATTAATCCATTTAGTGCCATTATATTCTAGATTTGACCTGCTACTATAAATTTCAATTGGAATTAGTTGTGAATAGGTGTAAGGGTTAATATCTTCGTTCACATCTTCAATTGTAATGTTTATAGTTTTACTCTGAGCGTCATATATTATATCAGCAAAATTGTATTTAGGAAGGTAAGGATTATTAAACCATGGCAAAAAGAACCAATCAAGAGATTCTCCAGCAGCGGTTTCAAGAGCTTGTTGGAAATCTTCTAATGTAGCAATGCCAAAGAAATGCTCATGTGTAAAAATGCGTAGCCCATATAGTAAGGTCTCTATACCCATCATGCGCCGAAAATTCTCAAGAACTACTGGTGCTTTCCTATATGCCGTGTACCAGTAATCGGTACCACTAACAAAACAATCAGGAATAGACTGATTAATCTTATTTGGCAACCCATATTCTAATGAATAATACCATACATAATCGGTTAAGATCCAATAAGGTTCAAAAATAAACCAATCTGGATGGAAAATCTCTTTATACCAATCCGTTAGCCAACATACAATTCCCTCATCTAAAAAGCCCCAGTCAACTTGGTCAAACCCGACAAGATTGTAAAACCATTGATGAGCAATTTCATGGACTCCAACATTCTCGAGATATCTCTCCGGATATATATAACTATCTGCTGCTTCGGAAACATAGACTTGACAAGGATATTCCATACCTCCATGGTGAGTGTATTCTTGGACAATATTTAGCGTAGGATATGTATAATTTCCAAATACACTAGAAAATAGACCCCAAGCATTACCCAAGACAGTAATAGCAAAATCTTCCCATAACCAAGCGGATTTTTCAAGGTAATATGTGGAAATTGTGACATTTGGGCCTTCTACGAAGTTGGACTGTACTACAAAATAACAAGATGCTGAAAAGGTCACCTCTCGAACTGGAAGTTTAGGATTGTAATGATGAATGGTTCTATCACCTATAGTTCTATTTTCTAATAACTCTCCTGTAGCGGCTACAGTCATATTCACCGGTACATTGATAATAAAATCGTAATACGCCATATCAAAATAGAATGGGTCACCGACCAAGAGATAAGGATCAATATTCCACCCGTCATATTTATCATACACACATGGTTGAGGATAACTATTCGCGAACTTGAATATACGAGTTCGGTTATTATCCCAACCATACTCATTTGCTCGATCTATACCTCCGTCAGGAAGAGTAGTATTAAATGATATGATGAATGTAGTCCGATTTCCAGGCTCTAAAGTTTCTGTTAAATTCACCCACATTAGCTGATTACTATTATAAACATCGTATTCTAAGGCTTCTTTTGGATCCATTAGAGTTGTAACATTGATTATTTCAATATATCCAGGTCGATTTTCATATTCCATCCCAGAGGGATAAATATGAAAAGGTATTTGAGTAAAATTAACTGGATCATCATTATAATAAACAACAGTTAAATTCCCGGTCACCGTAGAACTATCTTCGTCTAAATACACTGAAAGATTATAGGAAGAATATTCATAACCAGAAAAATTACCTAATATGAAATCTTCATAATCTGATGTAAAAGGCGGAGTAACCAAATTGCCTTCTTCATTGATACTGGTGATATGATTTCCACTTAGAGAAATTATATTGCCTATAAAGAAAGATGCAGTTAATATAGCCACTGCAAATAAAGCAAGATGTTTTGATTTTAAGTTCATAATTATTTTCAATTTTTTTTCTATTTTATTGATATTTAAGATGTTTTTATCACATCAATGTATAAAAAGTTATATTAAACTTTGATCGTCCCATTTTTATAAAATTAAAATTAGAAAGATTATCTAATTCCTATCTTTGTCTCTGTAGGAAATTTAAAATTATACCGATTTTTTCATATAATTGATAGATATGAAACCAAGAAAGAAAATTAAGCGCTATCAAGAATTTTTAATGAATTCTTGGCCAGCACATCATTATTATTTTTTAAATGGATGGATATTACGCTTTAATGAGGGGGTTACCTCGCGAGCCAATTCGGTTTTTCCCCTAAGGTATACTGGAAGTCAGAAAACATTAGATGAAGATATTAAAATTGTTGAACAAGCATACGGAGTTTATAATCTACCACCAATCTTCACTATGCATGAATTTCATGAACCAAAGAACCTTAAGGTTAAGTTAATTAATCGGGGATATCATACTTTTGACTCTACTAATGCTTTAGGTATAAGTTTACAAGAGATTAAAATGGCTAAGATAAACAATGAGTTTAATTATGAGTTTCATGACATGCGCGTTAAAGAATTTTCGGACTTTCTAGCTCGATTTTCAAGAAGAAATGAGAAAGAACAGGCTATTATTGATAAAATAACTAAAAGAATGATTATTCCAAAAAAATTATTTATTATAGCTAGAACTCAAGACGAAGTAGTTGGAAGTCTCATGGCAGTATTAAATCCGCAAGGATTTCTTTATCTTGGAGATGTGTTAGTCCATCCGGATTATAGAAGACAAAAAATAGCTACATCTGCTTTTTTAAAATTAATTTCTGAATGGGCTGTACCCAATGGTGTGAATTTTATTTGGCTACAAGTCGAAACTGAAAATTTGGGAGCATTAACCCTATATCATCATCTTGGAATGAAAAAGATTTATAGCTATTATTACATGAAAAAATAAGGCAGGGGATATAAATTAGAGTAAAAATTGAGGAGTGCTTAAGAATAAGCACTTTTAGGAAATGGAAAAATAAGCATGAAAAGTTAAGAGGGAACTTTCTACAAAATCTTGTTTCTGTGAATTTGATACAAAAAAGAAATGGGCAGATTATTCACAAAAACTCCTTGATGAAATTAAAGAATTGAAAAAGAAATAAGGATATTTTTTAACTCAGATACATTATTAATTAACATTCATTTTCATTTAACAAACGAGAACAAGTTTCATCAAGTTTTTTAATTATATGATCTCTATCTTTCCAAGTAATCCAAGTATTTCCCGACTTCTCGAAATGAAAACCGTCATATTCCTCCTTTATTTTTGCTAAAGTTTTTTTAATAAAACTCCAGGAGAAGCCAGTATCTTCTACAACTTTTGCTATAGCTATAGGGTGATGTATATCAAGCTTTTCATTAAAATAATCTATTATTTTCTCGAATCCTGTTTTTGGAGAATCTTCCGTTTCAGACATGTATAATTCAGAAAATTTAGTTTTAGGTTTTTCCTTCCTTATGAGTAAAAATTGAATAAATTCCATATAAGTTTTTTGAAATTTACTATTACTCACACGCGTTTTGTAGTTTCCAGCTTGTTATTTTCTCATTTCAAGAAATTTACCAGATTTCATTAAATTGCAGGGTGTTAAATAGTTCAAACCTGATTTTTCAACAAAATCTTCTAAAATTTCCGTCCATTTCTGGTAATTTCTTTTTCCAGCTCCAAATGGGCCTGGCATATCCATTCCTGCCATCATGGTATCATCTATCGTCTTATAATTAGAGACAATTCCTTCTTCTAACAGCCTACATCCTTCATTTAGTTGAATTGCCATAAAAAGATCTATATCAAATAAATTAGCTTGCTTAGTCTTATCTAATACTGATTTTCCTTCAATCCATTCAAAAAGTCCTTTCCCTGTTTTTCTTCCTAATTTCCCCTCATTTACTAGTTTTGTCAAAGTTTTTCCAGGAGAAAATTCAGGAGAGACTTTTTTATTAAAATAATTCAAAACGTTAAAAATAACATCAAGACCTAAATAATCCCATTTCTCGAAAGGTCCTATTTCCATCAAGGATTCTACGTCAGCATCTATATATCCCAAGGGAATTTTCTTTTCCATTGCGTGATCAAGGAGCCAATTTAAATATAGGCTTGTTCCTATAATTAATCGATTGACAATAAAACCAGGACTTTCCTTTGTGAGTAGAGGGAGAAATCTTTTACCTTTTAGAGCAGGAAGTTTTTGGCAGATATTTTTTGTAATTTCTACAGTTTTTTCTGAGGTTTTACTTCCCTTAATAATTTCAATTAATCTAAGAACTACAATTGGAGTAAAAAAATGGCAACCAATTACTTTATCTGGTTTTCCCGAAGCTGATGCTATTTTAGTAATGCTCATTGTTGACGTATTAGTTGCTAATATTGCATGCTCGGGAGAATATTTACCTAAATCTTCAAACAGATCTTGTTTTAGGCTCATGATTTCAGGAATTGCTTCAATAATAAAATCTGCTCCTGATACTGCTTTTTGTAGATCAGTTTCAATTATAAGATTTTCCATTATATTAGAAGGTGTAAAACCTTCTTTTAACCGTTTTTTAGCTGCGAGTTTTTTTAATCCATCTTCAATCTTTGATGCCGCTCTTTTTAGAATTGTATTATCTAAGTCATTCAAAATAACTGGTTTAAAACCACCCATCAACGCAACTTGAGCTATTTCAGCACCCATAGTACCAGCACCAATAATGGCAATAGTTTTTAACTTTACCAGTTCTTCCATAATAAATTACTCATTTATACTTCTACAAAATAGTAAATTAGGCTAGTACAACAGCCAAAAAATACCAGGATAACATCATTGTACCAATTCCAAGAAAAATCGATATAGGTAAGCCGGGTAATAATTTATTTCTTTTTAATGCTGAAATTGTGATTCCTGTTCCAATGATTATAGCTATGGCTGTTAAGATCATTATCAATACATTATTAGTTTGAACAAGTGCACTAGAGGTGAGCATGCTATAGAAAGCCAAATCACCTATTCCAATTTCGAGTTTGGAAGTATCATACTCATATTCACCACTTTTAATCTTATCTTTTAGATCATCGTCTGAAATATCACCCCCTTCTTCAGGTTTTGAAGCAATATCTATCAACTGTTTAATAGGACCATGTTTATAAAGCACAGCAAATATATCCCAGCAAGATATTCCGATTAAAATTGCTAACGTCGTCCAAAGAGGCATAAAAACACCCATTGATGCGCCAATTAACAGACCTACATATATTACAATAAAATTTTTTGTTTTAATTGATCTAGAAGTAAAATATCGATAAATCATGAAAATAGTAAGAATAGCTGTCAGAAAAATTAATTCAAAATAGAATATATAAAATAGATTAGGTATTCTAGAAAATAACACCCATATTATTATTTCTCCAAAAAACCATGTTTGGAAAAAAATAACCAAACCAAAAGTGAATCCAAAAATATACATTAAGAATCCTATTCCCTTTTTCTTTATTATAAAGATGATTATGAATGCTGAAACTCCTGCAAAAAGCGTATAAATTAGTCCATTCAAAACACCTCCTAAAACACCCATTTCGCTCTCTGAAAAATAACCGCCATCAATCTGGATTCCTGCTTCAAAGTATGTCAAGTAAGCTAAAATTCCTGCAATTAAAACTACAATAATTATCGGAATAGGGTACAATTTTCTCTTTGTAGTATATGTTGGAAAGAAATGAGGGATAAAATCTTTTTTTACAACTTCTTTGGCTTCTACATCATTGTTTGGTGAGTTTTCTGATATATCGTTCATTATTCTGAATGCTAATTTCTAATATTGTGTTAAATTTTAATTCTTATTAATAATGCTTTATATACCTAATATTAAATCAGATTAATCAAATTTATGTTATTAGAAAGAAATTTATAAGAACAAATCACATTATTTATTCTGTAAATGCCAAAACTTCAAAGATATGTACAAAAAATAAGAAGATACAAAAATAAGTTAAAACGATTAATCTCTCGAATAGGAATTTCTTACTCTGAAGAATTTGAATTAATTGATGAAATACCAGTTAAGCTACTTTTCCCATCTCATCTAGGAATTCTTTTTTATGGAGCTTCTATTGATCCTTTATTTGAAAAAATTAAAGTTCATCTAAATCAAACTTTCGACTCATTTTTTTTTGGTATTAGAAATCTAGGTGAATTCAATTTTACAAATGAGCTCTTCTCCAAAGGTGTGAAAAAGGAATACAAAGACATGAAAAAATCATCTGATGTTATTAAAATGCATCCGACTAATAAATTCTATCAAATTCTTATAAACAAAAGGAACGAAGAAAATCTTGGAATGATAATTTCACT
Organism: Promethearchaeota archaeon; assembly: GCA_019057775.1. Next base: position 33,348 of record JAHLWT010000308.1, on the reverse strand, counting down.
CACTGATCTCCCAATATACTCAAGTAGCGATGATAATATCCTGTTTTTATTTGGAGAAACACATTTAAAACATCGGTGTAGTGTTGTATCCACATTAAAATTGAAAGAGTATTTTCCTGAAAGAAGAAGAATTAATGCCCAATTTGAAGAAAGAGTATTCAAAGAGATTATCCATGAGGTAGGACACATGATAATAGGTTCTGATCATTGTCAAGAGAGTTTGTGTGTTATGTGTTTCTCAAACAATGTACACGACATTGATAGTAAATCTTTAGACTTATGTGATAAGTGTAAAACTAAGTTATTAAAAATTAGAAATAACCACAATTTTTAGTATCTAAATGAATTAGAAAGAAGCTGCAGGTAATTCTTGAAGGAACTCCTTAACCAAATTAACTCTTTGTTTCCTTTCCTTCTTATAGTATCTAAGCGGATAAAGTTCATTAATTATAAATGAATAGAGTTTAACCCATGTCTTAGCAACATTGCTGATTTTATAACTTTGTGCTACCTGCTTCGCATTCTTACCCATTTCTTTTCGAAGATCATCATCTTTTAATAACTTTATGACTTTTTCTCTGAAATCTTGTAAATTATTAGCAAGGTAGCCTGTTTGTCCATGTCTTATCACATCGGAAATGCCGCAACTATTGGAGCCTATTGTAGGGGTTCCTTGAGCCATGGATTCAATTAGAACTAATCCTTCTGCTTCTATCCATGACCATAAACAGCTAATATCAGCAGTATTATATAATTTCAATAAATCATTAAAGGGAACACGGCCTAAGTATGATACAGAATCTTTATAATGTTTCTTCTTTATCAATTTTTTAACATGTCCAGATGATGGTCCATCACTACCAACGAGAACTAATTGTGAGTCCGGTACTTCTTTATGTATCTTTTTAAACGCCTTGATTACGCTTAATTGATGTTTTTCTGGTGATAATCTTGAAGCATATAGAAGAATCTTCCTACTGTTTAAATTATATTTGTCTCGAATACCATTTTCGTGTAAATCATTGTAATATAAGTCATTAATTCCATTAGTCATACACATAATAGGTTCTTTGAACCTTTGCTTTCTAAGCAAATTTTTCTTTGACTTTGTGGGGACTGAAACTAAATCGTATTTATCTAGTACATGGCGTTCATAACGCCAAACCCAATCCATCCTTGAAAGAAGCTTACCAAAAACAGGGATATATTGTGTAGTATAGAAAGATAATGGAGAATTATGAGTTCCAGCCATCGGAATTCCTAAATACTTGGCCCAATTAATCGCCATTGATCCAAAAGTTGCATGTGTGTGAATATGAGCAATATCCAGATAATCATGTGGGCAAAAAAAGTATTTATGTATTGGAAAACTTAATACAAAACCCGTCTTTGGAGATATTCTGGCACCAAAAAAGTTATGTAAATGTAGATTTTTAGTTTTGGTTTTAGGTTTTTGTATTCCAGGAGCGTAAACATGTACATTATGTCCAGTGTATTTTGCAATACCTTCAGCAAGATTTCTACAAGCAATTGCAGTACCATTGACTTGTGAATACATTGAACTGAAAAATCCAATCTCTAGTTTTGATTTAGCCATGATGATTCATAAATAAGAAAGAACGTTGTATCTCCTATTTTCCTCAGAAATTACTTGTTAATTAAAAGCTTGGTTTATATAATTAAATACATGTTTTATATAAAAAGATGTAATATTTAATAAAAAAAATTCGATTTTTTAATAAGACCTAAAAACTTTATGTTTAATTAATCTATTTTATATTGAATTTAAAGCTTATCTAATGAGAGATTCAAAATATTTGGCTACAGATATTTAGAATAATAACCTCATAGCTTAAATTTTAGATTAAAATCTCTGAAATTTTATATATTTAAAATATAGAAGAAATTGAAATGGATAAATAATAGCGAATATAAACTCTCATATTTATATCTAGAATCGCGTTTTTGTATTATATTTTAATGATTAGATAACACTTATTTTTCTTCTACCTTTCCCTAATTCGTAACGAACGAGAATTTATTATAGTAACTTCAATATTTTAATTTAATGAATATAAAACTAATCTGTAAAAATAATAAAATTATTTTGATTTGCAATATAACTTAAAATTATGGATTTTAAAGAAGAAAAAAAGATTATTGAAGAAATTTTAATCAAAAGAAGATTATCATATTCTATCGAGATTTTAGATGTCCAAGGAGATAAATATACCGTACGTAATAACTTTGGAAGTACTATTACCTACATAAAAAAAGATGATAAATTCTTCTTAGAAGATGAATTAGAATAAAAGTCATTAATTTAATGCAGTTCACATTCATATCTTCAATAATTTAGAAAAATCACTTGCTTTTAAAGGTGTTATATTTTATAATTTAAATATAAAAAATTCTATTATAAATTTTAGATAAAATTTTAAGATACAAATTTTATAAATTAATTAATAGTAAAAACTTAATTTTTATAACTAGTTGATATAAAATTCGACGAAGAAGGATTAGTTCAGATTCTACAGAAAGCAAAATCATTGAAAAATTCCGTGCGGTCCTTGATGATAATACATCACTCTCAATTTACAATAAAAAAAAAAGATCTTTCTGTATTATAAGAAAAGATTTAACAAAATCATATGAAATTGAAGTAGATGCCTCAGAAGCTCCTGTATTAAATAAGATGCTGAGTGAACCAGAACCATATGAGAGCTCAATTGCTGATTTAAAAATCTTGGAGGAAGAAGTTTTCCCGATAAATGACGCGTTCCAAAAGGTATTTGGAGCAGAAAAAGAATTAAAATTAAATTCAATAAAATTGGCAATTGGTAGCAATTACAACGATTATGTAACAATCGGTGAAAATGATTTAATTAAATATGATATTAAACCTACCCTAAGTGGGTTAAGAGACTTTATTAATGAAAACAAAGAAGGAATATTGGGATTTTTAGATTGTGAGTATATTAGTGAAGAAGGAAATGTAATATACATAAATTGTGGAAAAAAAAATGTATCTGAAAATATTTTTTCTATAAAAGTATTAATTCTTGCATCAATGCAGCAAAGAGGCTTTTTTCTTCAACAAGAACATAAATATTATGGTCTACAACTCTATATAATAGTAGAATCTAGAAAACCTAATGATAATAAATTATTTGAGCTATTGAAAGAACTTGATATTGATTGGGAGTTAATGTATTTTAGAAGAAAGCTCGCTATTCATGATTGGACAGAGGTCGAATGTGAGAAAAACTCAGAAAATCTAAAGAGTTATCTTCGTGCTAAATATGAAACTTTAAATTATTTTGATGTTAATAATATTATTCGAATAGCTGTTAAAAATCAATTACCTTTCAAAGTTGCTGATAAAATGGCTTCTTTGTTATATACAATGAAAAATGAAAGAGTAATTCAATTTCAAGATCATAAATCCCAAGAAAAACTGTATCAAGAAGACCATGTACAACAAGATGAGTACTCTATTACTCTTAAAAAAGCTGAAGTGGCCGCTGCAGCAAGATTAGCTTGTGCATACTTAGGAATTCATAAAAAAATAAAAATTGATCGAGATATTTCTATGGATGAAATTTTAAGATATGAAGAAGAATTAACAAACTTGTGATTTCCTCTCACCTATAAATAAAACAAAAAAACTAATTTAATAAAAAAAACCATTTCCTTTAGTTTAATCCATAAGATTCTTTTAACAATTCATTATTCACTTTTCCCACTGTTAAACTTTTTCCTGTTTTAATATTTGTAATTGTGTATACTGCTGGAGCGAATAATCCAGGATCTATATCATAAAAATTATAATTTGCAGCTTTAAACGTTTCAATGAATGGTTTTCCATAACTACTAGAGGTGTTTGCTGGAGCTTTTTTAAGTAAATCAAAAAGATCTTGCTCTTTTTCCTTTTCTACGTCGATAGTATAATAAGTCATACCTGCGGCAATTATTGAATCATTAGTACGTCCCATTGCACCGAGATCATCTTTGGCTATAGGGGCTATTGTAGTTGTTCCAAAACCATCCTTTATCACATCTAGAGGAAAGTGAATTTCGTGTAATTTATGAATTCCTGTTTCCACAATTCTAGCAGCTACTTGTATTGATCCTGTAAGACAAGCCGTAGGCGCATATATTGCAAATGTCTTATCTAAACCAACATTACATTTACTAGCTACAATGTTCATTACTTCTTCATTTGGTAATTTCGGAGTCTCAAAAACGATAATAGCGCAATCAGAATTATCTGTATAGTCCAATTCTTCAAATAATTTTTCTACCTTGCTCTTTGCCCGAGCAGGCCCCGATCCTAGTGATTGAAATACAACTTTTTTTTTTATTACTCCATCTTTTTCAACTTCTTTTTTCAATTTCACACTCCACCCTGCTAATTGTGATGCCATACAGGAAATAATTGGTTCTGAGGTGTACACATTAACACTTGGTAAATAATTTCCATCCAAGTTGTAGGATGTAAATTCTACCTTCCCCAATCCACCCATACAGATTTCTCCTACCAATTTCCCTCCAACCCAAGAAGCATTTGACATATCTATGATTGTGGCTCCATTTTCTAGTTTATGAACGTTTGCTTTATACATTTCTTTATGTTGAATTATTTCTTCAACGATATTTCTGGCGAGGTTATTTATTTCTATGTGAAGCACTTATTTTCACCTTATTAAATTATTTTTTTTTAATTGAGTATTTATTATTATTTAATAATAATATTTTATTAATTTTGAATTTAAGATTTCTTTTAATATTGAAAAATGGTTGATTTATCGCTTTCTTTAGAAAAGTTAAATGCTAACCTCGCGACTATAAAAAATGATTTTCTTCATCATCTCAAAGAGAACAACTCAATTGTTCGAATCTATACGCATTTGGATGCTGATGGACTAAGTTCAGGCGCAATCCTAGGGAAAAGTTTTCTTCGTGAAGAAATTCCTTTCCAAATCACAACTCTCAGACAATTAGAGAAAGAAGAAATTGTAAAAATCTCAAAAAATATAACTAATAATGAAAGTTTTATCATCTTTTCGGATTTTGGAAGTGGTCAATACTTAGAACTTCAAAGAGAATTAATCAACAAAAAAGATTTTAATTCTTTTCTAATCCTTGATCATCATTTACCTCAGAAAATTTCAGACAAAAACGATACTAATTTAATTATGCAAATTTACCATGAAACACATGGTTGGCACATCAATCCTTATTTTTTTGGAATTGATGGAAGTCAAGAGGTCTCAGGAGCAGGAATGTGTTATTATTTTGCAAAATGTCTAAATAAAAATAATATTGATCTCTCCCCTATTGCAATTGTAGGAGCAATAGGAGATATTCAAAATCAAGGTCCAAATAAGTCGTTTCAGGGTTTAAATACATTAATTTTAGAAGATGCAATTCATAATAAATTAATTGAAGTGAAGAATGATTTAAATTTCTCTTCAATAAAACCTATAAATGAAGCGATTGCATATTCAAATGATATTAGTTTACCCGGGTTAACAAAAGATGTAAATAAAACATTAATTTTCTTACAATCGTTAGGAATTTTAATAGAAAATTTAGATGGAACAATAAAGAGTCTACATGAATTAAAGCAAGAAGAAAAACAGAAAATCTCTTCAGCAATAATAGAGTATTCATCATTGAAACTCGGTATAGAGCCTAATATTATAACTAAAAAATTAATAATTAATAGGTATTTATTAACCAACGAAGTTAAAGGTTCAGAACTTCATGATGCTTCTGAGTTTTCTAATCTTTTAAATGCTTGTGGTCGTAATAATTTTGCTTCTGTAGGAATTGCAATAGGGATGGGTGATAGAAATAGGTCTTATAAAAAATCTCAAGAGATCTTAAGAGATTACAAAAAGACGTTATCAAAGAGCCTTTCATGGATCCATGATAACCATAAAATTCAGCAAAAAGAATATATACAATTTTTTTTTGGAGAAGATATTATCCCAGAGAGTATAATAGGAACGATATCTTCTATGTTGATTTTTGATAAATATAAAGGAGTTGACAAATCAAAACCGATTTTTGGCTTGGCTGAGAGAAAAGATGAGAAGGTTTATAAAGTTTCAGGAAGAGCTCATGAGAAGATTGTAAAAAAAGGCATAAATCTGTCAAAAGCAATTAGAGATGCTTGCGATCTCTCAGGTTTAGATGTATTGGGCGGAGGTCATCCTCCCGCAGCGGGAACAAAAATACCCTTGGACAAAGTTGATATATTTCTTGATAATTGCAATACTGTTATTCAAGCTCAATTGCAAAGTGAGTGAAAAAAAAAAGTTCAAATCTTATAAATTTCTCCAATTTCAGGAGCAACTGAATTATAATCCTTTTTTACTAGCTCACTAGCTAAATAAGTCGTCGATTTACTATCTCCGTGAACACAAAATACATTTTTGTTTGATTTACTTCGAAATTTTAAATCTTGGATAAATTTTTGTAGATCCTTGCCATCAGCATGACTAGAAAAGTCAAAATAGTCATAATCGCACTCAGCTTTAATTGAAGAATTACCTAAAACAGATCTAGTCTTTTTTAAATCATTGAATTCGAAGATTCCATTATCTAACAACGCTCTACCAGGACTCCCTTCGACTTGGTATCCTACTAGATAAATAGCAGAGGCGGGGTCATTCAGAATTGATTGTATATAATAAATCGCAGCTCCTCCTTTAAGCATTCCTGAAGGTGAAATAATTACCCCACTTGATTTCTTTATAGATGCCCTATCTTTTTTTTTTAAAATAAAATGAGTTTTTTTTAAAACCCTACGTAGAGTTCTAATATCTTTAATAAATTCTGGATGTTCTAAATAGATATTCGAAATTCTCCGAGCTAAGCCATCTAAAAAAATTTTCCCTTTATATTTATGTTTTTCTAAGATAAGAAGAGCTTCTTGTGAACGCGCAACTCCAAAAGCAGGAACTAAAACTGTTCCCCCATTCTCTGTGATTTCAATTATTTTGTCTACGAATTTTTCCTCAAGAATTTCTCGTGGAGGATGTTCCTTTAGTGCGTAAGTTGATTCAACGATAAGTCCATCTAATGGAGGGACATATGAAGAATTTGCATGATTATTCAAATTTGAGTCTTGTGTATTGATATCTCCTGTATATAGAATATTTTTTTTATCAACTTCAAGTAATATTGATACACTTCCTGGTATATGACCTGCACTAAAAAATGTGATAAAAAAATTATCCCCAATTTTGTGTCGGGATCCTAACTTGAGAAAAGCAGCCTTACTCTTAAGACGATCTAGTTCTCTATACCCAAAAGGAAAAGGATAATTAGAAATTCTTATCATATCTCTTATAAGGACTTCTGTAATTGCTAGTGATATTGAATTTGTAAAGAAAGGAACAGAATGTGATTTATATAGGTAAGGTAAAGCGCCTGAATGATCAACGTGACAATGAGTAAGAGCAATAGCCTTTAAGTTATTGTAATCAACTTCATGTGGTAATCTTTCTTCATTGCTAAATCGAATTCCATAATCTAAAATGCATTTTTCTCCATTATTTGACTCAACTAAAATGCCTGAACGTCCAACTTCTCTACAACTTCCCAAAAAAGTGAGCTTTACCATTATCTATATTATCTAAAATAAAATTGGAATATCATAAAACTTATTATTCTAAAAAAACAATCAAAAAATATCAACTTTTTTAAATTATTTATTTAAACCAAAATTCACTTTTTGACCTAATTATGAAATTAAAAGATGTAGCTGATATAGGAATTATAGGAGGGACTGGTTCTGATGTGGAACTTGAAAATGCAGAGGATGTTAAAATTTACACACCTTATGGAAGAACTTCTGATTTTATAAGAGTAGGTACTTTTAAAGGTAAAAAAATTGCGTTCTTATCTCGACACGGAACAGGTCATACACTTCCGCCCCATATGATAAATTTTAGAGCAAATATTTGGGCAATGAAAGAATTAGGTGTGAAATATCTTATTTCACCTTCAGCAGTCGGATCATTAAAAAAAGAACATGGTAAGGGAAAATTTCTTTTAGTTGATCAATATATAGACAGAACTAAGAAGCGATTAGATACTTTTTACGAGGGAGGTCAAGTTTGCCATATTGGACAAGCTGATCCTTTTTGTGGATATTTAAATACACTTTTTTACGAGAGTGGTAAAGATTTAGGTATAGATATCCATAAAGGAGGTACTTATGTATGCATTGAAGGTCCTCGATTTTCAACAAGGGCAGAATCCAAGATGTTTAAGCAATGGGGAGGAGATATAATTGGAATGACTGTCTATCCTGAAATTATTCTCGCTGCAGAAAAAGAGATGTGCTATGGAACAATAGCAATGATAACAGATTTAGATGTTTGGGCGGGTAACTGCCCTAATTGTGGTATTGTAGAATACAGAGCAAAATGTGAAAAATGTGGTGATTCCGTGGAAAAATTAGCTGTTAGCATTGAAGAAATTCTAGACACTGTTGCAAAAAACACAGGAAATCTTAAAACGTTATTGGAAGCCGTAATACCTAAAATTGACACCGAACGAGATTGCAGATGTTTCAATACTCTTTCAGGAGCAATTATTTAAAGAAAAAGAAATAATCTATAATTTTTTTATTTTTTTGTCTAATAATTATAATTATTAAGTAGAAAACACAGATAAATGCATTATGTTGAAAACTATGAAGAAAAACAAAATTCTGGTTCTTGGATCATTAGCTTTTGATTACATAATGGGTTTTAAAGAAAAGTTTGTCAATGCAGTATCTATAAACCATGAAAAGGAAGAATATCAAAGTACTATCACAGCGGATAGTCGTCATCAATATTTTGGTGGTACTGCTGGTAATATTGCCTATAATTTGGGATTATTAAACATTGCAGAAGTCTCAATAATAGGGTCTGTAGGAAAGGATTTCGAGAGTTTGGGATATAAGGATCATATAAAACAATTCAACAATATTGAACTCTGGGTTGATATTCATGAAAAACTATATACTGCAGCTTGTTATATAGTCAACGATATTAAATCCAATCAAATGATTGTTTTTCACGGTGGAGCATTGGATAGGAGTAAGGATATTGATTTAACAGAAAAAATCAAAAAACCTGAAGAATATATATACGCTATAAATTCGACTCAAAGTGTTGAAACCATGATTCATTTTGCTGAACAATTACATATGTTAAAAATTCTATCCATTTTCGATCCTGGACAAGTCACACCTCTTTTTCCGAAAGAAATTCTTTTAAACACTTTAAAAAAGTCAAACATTTTAATTGGGAACTCTTATGAAATTAAGCAAATTATCAACAAAACTGGATTAACAAAAGACGAAATTATTGATATAGTTGATGCTATTATAATTACCAAAGGTTCAGATGGTTCTGAATTGATTTATAAAGATGAAAAATTAAAAATTTTTAAAGTTGATATCCCAATAGCTACTCCAGACAAAATAGAAGATACAACGGGAGCTGGAGATGGTTATCGTGCTGGTGTTTTGACATGTTTGACATTAAATATGACATTATTAGATTCATGCAGGCTTGGTTCCATAATAGGATCATTTGTTATTGAAACTAGTGGAGCTCAAACGCAAATTTATAATTTACAAACAGTTAGAAAAAGATATTTCGAAACCTTCCAATATATTCCACAAGAATTAGAAAAATTATAAAAAATTTTTGAGTTTAATTTCTTTTTACAATTTTAATTATTAGAACAATTATTCTTCAACTGGAATTTCTAATAAAGAGAGTACATTATAACCCTTTAAATTATCTATTCCATGTAAGCTACCAGTAAGTTCAATAACAAATGCAATGCCTTCGATAATACCACCTGCTTTTTCTATCAAATTACATGCTGCCTTAGCGGTTCCACCTGTTGCTAATAAATCATCAAACAATAGCACTTTCTCTCCTTTTTCAATAGCATCTTTATGCATTTCAATAGCGTCAGAACCATATTCAAGTTCATACGTTTCACTTAATGTTTCAGCTGGTAATTTTCCTGGTTTTCTAATTAAAACAAATCCAGCTTCTAATTTGTATGCTATAATACCACCCCAGACATACCCTCTAGCTTCAATAGCGGCAACTTTTGTAATTCCCCTTTCTTTAAAATGATTTATAATCCTATCACAGGATTCTTTAAAGGCGGCGTTATTTTTAGCTAGAGTAGTTATATCTTTGAATTGAATTCCCTCTTTTGGAAAATTAGGAACATTCCGTACATATTTTAAAAGATCCATTTTCGTTATCATCTATCTTATGCTTTTTTTTTATATATTTATTTAATCTAATTAAAAATTATATTTAATTCATCGTGATAAGATCAATTTCTTTTACAATTTAATTTCCTTGTAATAATTAGAAAAAATTAAATAAAGATTAAAGTATAAGAAATATATTGGAAGTGTAATAAAAAAACATATCATTTTAGGATTGCATTGAAATGAAGATTTTATTATTTGGACCAGCTGGGGCGGGTAAAACTTCGCTTATGCGAACAACTTGTTTAGGATATAACTTTATGAAAGTCCTTAATTTAAAACCTACAAAAGGAGTTTCAAGAGAAAATTTCATCTTCCGAGGCATAATGGAACTCAATGTTTGGGATTTGGGTGGTCAGGAAAGATATATGGAGAGATACTTTTCGGAATCACAACGGGAACTCATCTTTTCAGAGGCTACTACAGCTGTTTTTATGGTAGATTCAGCCTCCTTAGATTATGAAGTACGTGAAATTTTTAATAAATTTTTAACTTATTTATTGGAATTTTCTCCCAATATTAGTATGGTTTATGTGTTGTTGAATAAGATTGATTTACAAGAATCCAAGGAAGATGAATATTATAAAATATTAACAGATGAAGTGAATGAAAAACTAATGGAGAAAGTTTCATTTACGCCAGTATCGGTAAAGGAGGGTAGTGCTCAACATAGATTAATTGAAATTTTAGACTTTGAAATTCAAAAGAATACGTTATCAATGCAACGTTTGGGAAAGATCCGACATTTATTAGATGAGTTAAAAGTCAATACTTTATCTGAATATTTATTATTCAATCAACCAGATGGTTTATTAATTTCATCTACTTTTGGAAAATTTGAATCTAAACCATTACAATTCATGAAGTTTGAAATAGGAACTTTAGATTCTAATATTTATAGCATTTATCAACAAATAATGGAGTTACAAAACCATTCTAATCTTTCACCCTTATCATTATCTAGTGTAGTATATGAATCAGAAAGTTGTTGGGTTTTAATAAAAGAAGTTAGTAACGGAGCAGTATTAATGGCAGTAACTAGAAATAAAGATCAGAGTGTTTTTTCTGCAGTGATGAGTGCTTTAAATGGTGAATCTTTTGAAAATTTAAAAATATACCTTAAATCTTCTGAATTCTAATCTTGGTTTGATTAATAAGTAAAAATAAAAAATTAGATTAAAATTTATTTTCTTTTATATGCTTATTTTTCTTTATCATATAACCCTATTTTGGTTAATATGTGTTGTCCTGAATGATGAGGTCTTCTAATAACTGTATCATTTGATTTTTCAATTTCTCTTGCAGCATCACACAGCATAGCAGCGGTTCTCATCATTTCATGAGCAGCAGCTAATAGTGGCATATATTCAGATCGCTCTTTTAATTGAAAACAAGCTTTTCCAGTAATTTTAGATACTGACGCTGCTAATTCGAAAGCTGCTATTGCTTTAGCTCTTGCATAAGCGTTTGAAAATTTTGCTGCTTCAGTTGCTCGATTAGAATCAACAATTATTTGAGGAAGTATTGGTGTTCTTCCTTCCAACATATCCATGACAACCTTATTTAGTTCTTCTGCTATCACTTGTAGAGCACCAGTAATAGCTAAAACTTTTAATAAATCTGCATTAAATATACTCATTTCTATAGGATCAAGGAAAGGTCTACGTGCTCCAATCATACTATCACAATTTACTAAAATATAACCCATACCCTTATCTTTTATTTCATCTACAGCTTTTTTAGCTGGAGAATCAGATATAATTATAGTGGGGATAGTTCCTGCCATTTCTCTTACTTTTTTAGGACCGGGTAACGCTGCATTCGGTGACGATAGTATTATTAATTCAGGATTTAATTCTAAAAGCTTTTCCATAGTCTTACTACATACTTCTGGAGGATTCATCTTAGCACCTGAAGTAACTTCTAAAACATCAATTCTTTTAGCTTCTGCCCTTTCATCAAGCAGAAAAGCTAGTAATAGAGAGCTTCCTATTGTCCCATTTTTAAGTATACCAATTCTAAGTACTCGGCTTTCATTACTTTCGCTCATATTTATCATTTATTGATTTAAATCTTTTATTAAATTAATTCTTTTTTTATTAAATGCTTAATATAAAAACTATGATTCTGAGTAATTTTTTAAAATTTTTAACCTTTAATATTTTCAAGCTTTAATAATATTTAAAATAAAAAAATATTGAGAGAAAAAAAAATGGAGTTAAATGGAATAGAAATCGAAGATACGTATTGTGAGGCTTTCGGAAGTTTTTTTACTAGAATTTTAGTAACTGCAAAAAATGAAAAATGGTTAAAGATAGCAGCACAAGAGGTTTCAGGATACGGTACTTCAGGTATTGGATGTGACGCTGAAGTTGGTATAGATGGTATTGTTCCTGCAGAAAATACGCCTGATAAACGCCCTGGAGTAGTAATAATGTTCTTCCTCACAGATAAAAAAAAGGTGAACAATATGATGATACATCGTATAGGTCAATGTATATTAACTTGTCCTACAACTGCGTGCTTTGATGCAATGAAAGATTCTCTAGTTCCAGAAAAGGAGTTCGAAGTAAAAACTGGCTATTTTCTAAAATTCTTCGGAGATAAATATGAAGAAAAAGTTGAGGGTATCTATCCATTTCCAGCTTGGAAAATTCCTATAATGGGCGGAGAGTTTGTTATTCAAAGTACCTTTAAATCTGGGAAAGGAATTGCTGGAGGAAATTTCTTGATAATTGGAAAAGACCAAGATTCTACTTTATCTGCAGCTGAGAAAGCCATAGAGGTGATAAAAGATGTTGAAAATGTTATTACTCCTTTCCCAGGAGGGATCGTACCGTCTGGTTCAAAAGTGGGGACTCGATATGAAAATATCCCTGGACTTTTTGCAACTACCAATCAAAGATACTGTCCAACTCTAAGAACAAAAGTAGAAGACACAAACTTGAAGGAAGGAGATGGATGTGTTTTTGAAATTATCTTAGATGGAGCAACGGAGGATGCTATAAAGAAAGCAATGAAATTGGGAATAGAAGCCGCAGTAAAAGTACCAGGAGTAAATCGAATTTCTGCTGGAAATTATGGAGGAAAACTTGGGAAATTTCAATATAGATTGTTTGACATCTTAGACTAAAAAAATTAGTAAAAAATTGATGTAGTAGGGAAAAATAATATTTAATTATTTTTTTACAATTTTCTTTTTATTTTTCGTGTTGGAGATAGATCTTTTTCTACGTCCTTTTCTGGCACTATTTCTTTAGTTTCTTTCTTGTCTTTTTCAATTTCTTCTTTTATTTGTTTAACTTTATTTTTTTGTTTTTTCGGTGATTCTTTAGTAGGCTTTGGTTTTTTTTTAGGACGAGTTTCTTGAGAGCTGCTAAATTTTGACTTCGAATACTTATAAATACCACCAACACCTATTAATACTCCAATGCCTAATCCGATAAATAAACTAATCCATGGTATATAAGCACTTAAAAAATCTGCGAGAATTACAATTCCTTGGGGTGCGAAACTATAATCATCAGTAAGGCCAACAACTGCTCCATCAGAGTCAGTGACATATAAATATACAAGCCAATTACCAGTGAGTAATTGACCTGTTCTTATCGTGATATTTGTATCTATACCGTTATAGGCTTTTGTTATGCTGTACCAATCATTATTTTCATTCAATAATGCAATTTTGATATAGGCAACTCCCTCAGTATCTGAAACATTAAATGTAAAGACTAAATTTTTACCATATGCTATAGAAATGCGTTGATCCATAGATTTACCGTTAATCTGATAACTATGTATTTCAGGTAAATTATTTTTTACAATTAAAATTGTTTTTTTTGATGTGGAACCACCATTTTCATCTATGACAGTTATATTAACATTATATTTTCCAGCAGGTCTATGCCAAGGAATCGTAAATGTATCCAAAAACAAATTATCACTTACGTGATCGATAGGGACCTCCAATACAAGCTCTCCTTCAGAGTCATGAATATACATAGTTACTAAAAGGTCTTCTGAATTTGTCTCACTATCACTTACATTTAAAGAAATTTCACATTCCTCTGATCGAAACACATCCTCCGGGTTGAATTTAATGGTTGAGTTAATTATTGGATTTGAATTTATTATATTGATAGGAAAATAAGCAGCTTTTAATTTACCACGGTTCTTTTCAGTCATATTAACTTTTAAATAGTATATTTTATTTAATTGACGAAAAGTCGTATTATCTATCAGAAGTGTAAACTGATTAACATTGCTATCAAGGTCTAATAAATTATTTTGTGTTGCCTCCTTATCACTATCAACAACTGTAATATCCCAATCTTCAAAATCATAATCATAACCTGAACTACTAAAATTACTTATTAACAACTCTGCATATAAAGTGTCCCCAATACGATATTCAAAACTATATTCAGAACTATTAAAATATCTAAAACTTGCTATGCAGTTGCCCTTAATTGTAAAATTTGTGTAAGTTGTATGATCATTTAAAAGTTGATCATCAATATCATATATTAAAAAACTAACGTTTTGAGACTCTAACGGTGCTTTATATCCAGGTCTATATTCATAGCTATAATTGTTATCGCCAATTGGATTCATATTAAAAATTTGAGTAGAACCATTACTAAAGGAAATTTGCATTTTTACATGGTCTACATCACTGAACAGAGAAGCATTAACTGTGAAGTTAACAGATTCAAACAATCGATATACAAATGAATCGTTTTTAGTAATAGCCGAATAAGCCAAAGATGCTGCTAATTCTGGGGTACTTGATTTCTCGTCTTTATTGTAATTATAGGTTTGAACTTGTGAATGATTTGATGAAATTACCACTATATTAATGAGAATAGCAAATAAAATGAAAAAAATTAGGATTTTGGAATTGTGTTGTTTCTTTCTCAATATTGTCTCATCTTGTTAATTTTTTATATTTAATATCTTTATTTAGGAAATACAGTATAATCCCTACAGGAATCATTATAGGTAATACATAGAAAAGGACTAAATTTAATGTTGATAATTCTAATTCTACTTCAAAATAAAACGATGCGATATCTTGTTCAAGATTATCTTTTAATACAATTTGATAAGTTTTTTTACCAAATTCATATGGATTTAAAGTAGGAATTATTTTTTTCATAATTCTATTTTCCCCTGAGACTAATTCATTTAAATTAGCCTGAACAACTTTTCCATTTATAAGTAATGAAAATTCTTCAGAATTTCTTTGGTTATTTTGGATAACAATTATTAAATATCCCTCTGTTCCTTGAGGAACTTTTCCTGGAAAGGAAACACTTTTTATCTCATATTTAGGAATCAATTCAACTGTAAATATTTTAGTATAGTATTCAGTTGTGTTAACTAAAATACTCATCTTAATAATAATTGTCTTATTTTTAATTGATTCAAAAGAAATTAAGTTGTATGCTACAGTTTTTATCTCATTTTCAAGTAAAGTTTCCTCTCTTATGAAATATTCAATAGAATTCTCAGCAATTCCCATAAAACTTATATTTAAAGATTGTGAGGCGTTTGGTAGAAAATTTATCAAATTCATTGATACATATATATTATCACCACTTACGACCTGACTTTGATAAAGTAAATTGCTGTAATCAAATGAATATCCAATCTCGATTATTTTTTTAATTTCTAAATATAATATATTACCTTTTTTAATCCTGAAGAAAATTTCACTGGGTCCAGGAGAAGTTCCAATTTTAGCCGTAAGATTAAATGATATTCGAACTTCTTCAGGAGCTGTGAAATTTATTACTTGTGCTGGAGTACTCACTATATCCACTCCTTCCCAAGTGGCGGTTAAAGTCAAATTATCTTTTCGTGTGTAATTCATTAGAATGGACACATTAACAAACGGTCCTTGAAAGAAAGTGTTATAAATTCCATCAATAGACATATTTTTCAAGCCAGAATAAACATTAAAACGTTTTAGGGTTTCGGACATTCTAAAGTATGATGTATTTGCCCATATATACACATAATATCCTTGATTTATCGGTAAGGTTTCTTCTATATTATATAGTAAGGTATGTGTATTGTCAGGATCTAAGATTTGATAACTTCTTTGATCTAAAAATGAGCCATTTGGATATTTAAATAGATAAGTAATATCCGCATTTGTAATGTTATGAGTTATTGTAAATGGTTTGTAGGAATTCTCAAGAGGATCAAAGTATTGTTGTGTTTTTTCATATAAGTAAATTGATGTTAAATTCATGACATCTTGATTAAAAATGAAGTCTGGTACTTGGCTAGAAAGATTGTATTCCGACTGTAAAATAGTGCTATGATATATATCATAAGCATCTTGATAAGCATTAGTTAATTGTAGGTTTGAAATAAAAACTTTACTACTATTGGTTAATGTGAAATCGTATACACCATTTATACTATCATAAAAATTAATTTCTGTTGAATTGAAAAGAGTTATTGCCTTATTAAAGTATGATAAATTTCCCGATACTTCAAATAATTTTAAGCAAGCACTGAGCATTATAGCATTACCATCAAGATCCATTTCTTTTTTCACTCCTGACCATGCAGGGGTACCATATCTCATATAAAGATTGTAAGTAGAATTCCATAAATTGGCATCCAAGCTATTATATAATTGAATAGCTTTTTTCAGATAAGATGAATCATTCTTCATGCCAGTTTCAATCCAAAAATCCAATAATGTTATTATTCCTAAAGCATTTGTTTTCAAATAATAATTTCTTTGACCAGCCTCAAAAAGAGTATCCCAATCATTAACCCCATAATAATAAAAAGCATTAGCATTACCTACTGAGTCCCACATCTCATTGATTAAAGAAATCATAGTTTTGTTTGCTAAGTCATATGCTCTATCTTTTATTTCATTATCTGGATCTAAATTTCTATAAGTCTTATGAATAAGAAGATTAGCCAAAACACTATAAAAATTACTCTCAGAGTATTTTTCATTACTGGAGTTGTAATGGGAGAATCCATCATTATCTTCATCCCAAAATTCTGTAGAATTTATGAGAGAAAATTGTTCTTCAATGGAATCCTCCGGAGAATTCCCGTCAATTAAAAGAGTTTTGATATTGCTTCCAATATTTTCAATTAATAGAAAAATTGGTATTAAATTATCAATTAGATATCGATTTGAATCTTGAACTAACCCGGTTGTATTATCAATTGATTTGACGAATCCATATTCATTTTGATCATAAATGCTCTCATACCATAATGGTGTTTCTTTTAATTGTAAGTAGGCATTAAAAATTTCACTATCATTAAGTTCCATGTTCAATAATGATTTATAGAGGAGTAAATTATCTTCTGAAAAAATTGTATCATCACCAATCAAACCGCTACTATCTCCAAATCGATAATAAGTTGAAATGTCATTATCTAAGCTCGATTTATATTTTTTTATAAAAAATTCTTGAATGTCATCAAAGTTTTTTGTATAAGGGTCTTGAAGCATAGACGTATCTACTGATGCTTCCTTAATAGGAGGGGTAAGGTTTAGAGAATCATCCTTTCTACCTTGAATTTTTCCCTCATTTAATGGGGTAAAATTAAGATTTTCATCAAAAAATAAGAAATTTAGAACAATTAGTAAAATAAAGAACATTGATAACAGCAATTTTAATCGTTGGTTCTTTTGATTTCTATGGTTTTTAGCTTCAAAAAAATTCAAGAATCTCATTATATCGTAATCTTCGCAACTAAGTTTTTTTTCCTATTAGTTTTCTTTTTAAATTATATTTGTAAAAAATCCTTCTCTTTAAAATTTTTTCCGAAGGCTTCAGAAATATTAATATTTAGCAAAAGTGTAAGAACTTATTCTTCTTACTTATTTGTGAGAAGATCAACAAGATCTGCAATATTTATTCTTTCTTGTTTCATTGAATCTCTCTTCCTAATTGTGACCGTATTATCTTCTATTGATTCATAATCGATTGTTATACAAAAAGGAGTACCTAATTCATCTTGTCTTCGATATCGCTTTCCTATGGAACCAGATACATCATAAAAAGAATTAATTCGACTTTTTAATAAAGCTCTGTGTGTTTTTAAAGCGAGATTTCTAATTTTTTCCTTATTTCTAACAAGGGGAAAGACTGCTACAGTATTTGGAGCTAATTCAGGATTTAACTTCAAGACAATTCTTCCTTCATCCACTTTAAAATTCGATTCAAGTAATGTATAGATGATTCTGTCAATTCCAAACGCAACTTCAAGGATTTGAGGGACTTCTTTGTTTTCTGATTCAGGATTTACATAAACTTCAAAATTCTGTTTAGAGAATTTTCCGTGTCTTTTTAAATCATAATTTGTTCGGTCATGTATTCCACAAATTTCAACCCAGCCAAATTGTCGTGTTTTAATTTCTAAATCCCAAGCATCATCAGCGTAATGAGCACGTTCATTTATTGAATGCTGCCTAAATCGCATCACGTCCTCTGGAAAACCTAAAACTTTAGTTAAGTAATATCCAAGATATAGACAATACGCAAATGCTGGTTTTTTGAGAATTTCAGTGTCTATCGCCTTTTTAAGTGTAATTATTTTAGGTTTATCGATATTTTTTTCCTGTAATTTCCAATCTAATAAAGGTAATGTAAAATCTTTAATTTCTTCATAATCTTCAAATGACATCTCTTGCTCTTTACCTATAAATAATTGAAGTTCAAATTGATCAAATGCTCTCATTCTAAGAACTCCTTGCCGTGGAGAAATTTCATTTCTATACGCCTTTCCATATTGATATACTCTTATTGGATATTGTCGTCGAGCATCTTGATCTAAACGATTAAACATTAAATATGTAGTTGTGGCTGTTTCTGGGCGTAGATATACAGTAACATTATTTCCTACTTGAGTTTTTAACATTAAATTATATTCTTCTATCTTATTAAAACGATTTCCACACTTTAAGCACGTTAATTCATGCTTTTTAACTAAATCCTCCATTTCTTTAAAGGATAACCCATCTACTATGAGATCTGGAATTCGTTCCTGTAGAAATTTATCTGCTCTATACAACCTGTTACAATTTTTACATCTAATAACAGGATCGATAAAGCGTTCTAAATGCCCAGAAGCCTCCCACACAATCGATGGCATAATAGTTGGGCACTCAACTTCTCCAAACCCATAATAACGCAACTCTTTTCTAAATAACGTCAAGATATTATTCTTAAGTGCCATTCCTGAGGGCCCATAAGAATAAAAGCCAGCCAACCCTCCATAAATCTCTGGTGATGGCCCCCAGATAAAGCCTCGGCGTTTAATTAAAGAATTGAACGTTTCTGTGCTATCCTCAATCTTCATATAGTTTAAAAAAGTGTTTTATAATATTTGTATTTTAAGATATCTTTATAAAATTGAAATAAATTTTTATATATCCAAAAGATAATATTTCTAAAGTAAGAAATAATATTTCTAAAAGTAAAAAAAATTTTGAGTATTATGATATTTCAAGAAGCTTCATTTCAATATTTTTCAGTATGGGATTTTATTGAATCCGGTTTATACTTCATGATTGTAGGTTTCTTCATTTTATTGTGTTTTTACTTCTTGTTTATAAGATATCGAACTTCGAAGAAATTATACTGGTTATTCTTTAGTGTGTTTTTTTTATGTCTAGGTATAGGGCGAGTGTTTTTCATCATATACTATTTTTACGCTCCAGAATTATATAATGGCCCGGGTACAAATGATATAGAGGTAGTAGCATTTTTAATGTTAAATTATCGTTTAGCAACATTTTTCACATGGATTGGAACCTCTGGTGCTGTGGGAGTATTAGGAATACTTCTATTTCCTCCAGATGTAGAAACAGAAAAGAAAAGTGACCAACCAGAGACACTTAAAAAATGGTTTAACAATAAAAATAACGTAAAGCTATTAGTAAGGCTTGTACTTATCATTATTCCTATCATTATCGGAATTCTAGCGTTAACCTTGTCAGATGAGCTTTTCATGGATCCTGCTTTTCTAACTGAATACCCCGATATTAGTATTAACTTAATCACGATAGAATTTGGATCATGGTCTTATCCCCTTGGTAGGTTTCTCTTAAATTTTATTTTTCAACCTCTATTCTTAGCATTAATTCCATTTATTTTTATTTACCTTGCATGGAAAACTTTTGGAGTATTAAGAAAATCATATGCGTTAAATGCTATAGGGTTACTGCTATATTACACTGGAAGAATATTACAAGGTGCACTTAATGTTGCTGCTTATCCCCATTTTAGAGCAACTTTGCCCCCATTAATAATATTATTAGGCCTAATTATATTGGTTATAGCTAATAATTATGAACAACTCAAATAAATAGAATTTTAATTGTTATCCTTACTCATTTATTATCATTTCAGCTCCTAATCTTTCATTATTTATTTGTACAACTATCAAATATCAGAAATAAAAAGATTAAAATTTTAAAATTTAATCTCTTTAAATTTAATATATTTAATAATTAAATTAGAAAAATAAAAAAAAAATTAGGATAAAATCCATGACTGTACACGGAAATCAATACTTACTACCACTTTTTATTAGTAAAGATTCACACCGTCTTTCACTTCAAGGAAATGACGAATTATGCCTTGCTTTCTATCTGTTGACAAAAGATTTAGGTAAAGATGAAAGAATTTTATCATTCTCAAGACTTTTATGGCCTTTTCTAAGCATTCAAGGGGTGATTAGCACTCATATTATGCTGGATGGACTAAACTTGTTTAAGAATAAAGATAGATTCTCAAATCCTCCTCGTCAACCTTTAATAGGTCATATTCTTAGAAATATCGATAATCGAACAAAACTAGAACAATTGAGTATATTAATTAATATTTTAACATATAAGGATACTGGAGCAGAAGAAATCGGAGAAAATGAAGAATCAGAATTTCACACACTTAAAGTTGATGGTTTAATTAACCCTGAATTTCTCCAAACTCTAATTAAAATAATTCCTCTTATCGAATATAAACCAATCGTTGATTATACAGTATTAGATACTAGCATTTCTACTGAGAATGCGCTAAAGATAGCTGAAAATTATCGCGAAATAATAAAGGCAATGAAAGGAAATGCTTTAAGATGGAAAACGCAATTAGAATTAATAGGAAAAGTGGTAAATAAGTGGTTAATAGAATTTAATGTACAATTAAAAGATATAGGCTCACGGTATTCAAGTCAAATCACCAAAACTTCTTCCTCTATTGATCTACTTCAAGTAGATGAACAAAATAAATTAGAACAAGATAAAATTGATCAGTGGAATGTGAATGAAAAGAAAAAAATTATCGAAAACATTTCTACTCTGTTTAAGACATCTGAAAGACATCTTGAAGAAATACTAAAGAAGAACAAGTTTTTTACGAGTGGAGATTCATTAAGGAGTAGAGTATTTAAAGATATTTTACCTCCTTTTGAAAATCACTTTGATTATTTAAAAGAAGAAGGAAAAAAGTTTTTAGAATCACTCGAGGTTCTTATCCAAAAATTCAGTGAGTTTAAAGAAAGAGCTACCATTATAGATAATGAAGCAAAACTTAAATTGGAAAAATTTAAAGATTCATTAGACGTCAAGCTTAAGGATAGAGATAAATTATTATCTGAGTTCGAAAAAGAAAAAAAACAAAAGATCACCCAGCTTGAATCATCAAGATCTCAAATAGATAACGTATATAGCAAAATCAAAGAGACTATTGAGCTGAAACATAATATATGCCTGCAAGAAGCTCAAAATTTAATTAAATGGTCGATAAACGATAATCAATCAGATCTTTTTACTAGACCAATCCAGTGGATCTATATGCCGCTTTATATTATGTTTATTGAAGATGAAGATAACATGGAAGAATATATGAATGTTGTATTTCCAGGCTATATCACTAGAGATGTTAATAACATATATGAAAATCTCGATGAGTCGTTCATTGATTTAAAAAAAATTCTCAATGAAAGGGTTGAAAATGACATGGCTATGAGGTCAAATTTTGAATTTTCAAGTGAAAGAAAAAATATCATCAAAGATCCAAACTTTGATAAAAAAGTTCAAATTGGAATTTCGAAACTAAGGGAAAAGAATCTATTAAATGAAGCGATGGAGAAAAAATTAAGAGAGACTTTGAGACAATTACTATGAATTAGTTCTTTATGTATTTCTAATCATGACTAGGACCAACATAGAACAGAGGAAAAGATTTGATTTAAAAAAACGAAGAATTAGGGCATTTTTTCTGTCTATAGAGACCAAAAAGAAGCAGAAAGAAGAAGTAAATAAGACTTCAGAGGAATTCTATCAAGATGGTATGGTTTATATTCAAATGAGGCTTCCTGTTGAGAAAATAACAGTGCAATTTGAGGAAAAATTAATTGGAAAAATCGAACACAATGTAATCAAAGCAAAGATTAGAGAAGCGACTAAAAGTGATCTTGAAACCTTAAAAACTATATATAATCGCTCATGGCTAACAAGTAATACACCATTTAGACCAATTACAAAAACAGATTTATCTAATATTCTTAATGATATTGATACAGTCTTCCTCATCGCAAAAATATATGGTATTGATGCCGCGTTTGTTTTATTAGATTTCGAAGGTCCTAATAAGGAATATGCAATAATAGCAGCACTAGCAGTTCTCCCACGTTTTCAAAGAAAAGGGGTTGGTACAGCTCTAGGTATGGCAAGTTGGAGGTACTTTAAAAAAAAATACCCTAATGTAAAAGAACTTCGATGTGAAGTATACACAGAAAATACCGTCTCATATTCTTTTATTAAAGGGATTGGCTTTGAAGAATTTGAGGAAAAAGTATATAAAAAGGAAGACTTTGAAATCGAAGAGATCTAACAATTTCTTTTTTAATATTTATCACTTAAAGATTTTATTTTTTCTTCTAAGAGTTTAATGCTGTCATCGTCTTTAAGATCTTTAAAATAATCCCTAGCTTTCTTAAAGTTCGATATTGACATATTTACCATACCTTTATGAAGATAAAAATCACCCAACTTATGTAAAAGTATAGCCGCTTCTTTTATATGCCCCATATTTTCATATAAATTCAGTGCTTCCTCAAAAAATACAATTGCGTTTGATTCACTATCTTCAGAATTTGAATATAATTGCCCTATTTTAAATTTTAAATCAGCAGATTTAACTTTATCACCATATTTATAATACATCTCATAAGATAATGTGTAATATTCCACTGCTCTATTATAATCTCCTTTTAATTTATACATTCTCCCCATCTCTTCTAATATTTTTCCTTCATTTATATTTTCTCTAATTCCAAATATTCTGACTGCTTCAAGACTTTGCATTAGTGAATTTTCGGCTTCAATTAGATTATCCCAGATTAGATATAACATCCCTAGATAATAATAAGCTTCCCATTCTAGCCTTGCTCGTATATAGATACTAGTAGTTTCACCCATTTTTTTAAATAATTCCAAAGCGCTTACGAAATATTGGTAAGCAAGATCATAATCTTCTCCCTTAATAAAGTATAACTTTCCATATTTTATCTGGGTTTGAATAGTTCCAAATAAATCTTCATTCCGATTGAAGAATTCAGTATTCCTAGAAAGAATTTTTTCAATCCGATCATAATCTTTCAATAAGTAGAGCACTTCTACTAAATTACTGGCAGATTTAATCTCCTCATACTTAAGATTTTCATTCTCAGATTGTTGTAATGCTTCTTGATAATTTTCATAAGCATGCTCTAAATCCTTAAGTAAGAAATAAACATTTCCCAAATTGTTTAAAATTTTAATTGTTCTTGGTGAATCTTTTAATTCTTTAAGGATTTCAAGAGATCTATTAAAATTATAAATAGCTTGGTCAAAAAAACCATTCTCTTCTTGAATTAAACCTATTTCATTATAACATATTGAAATATTGAGATCATCATTGACTTCTTGGAAATTTTTTAAGGCTAATTCAAGATTTTTCTCAGCGTTTACTAAATCCCTTTTTTTATAATATAAACTTGACTTTTCTAATAACAAAGAACCTGGTATTGTTTCTCCAAGAATTTCTTTGTTTTCTAATATATCGTCAATCTTTTTTAGGTTTCGATCTATCTCTTCATCTTTTATAACTATATTATCATAAATTTCTCCGTCTTCTTCCCATATTGCATGATTATACTCTATTCTTTCAGAATTTTCTAAATTCGCAATTAATGGTCTATTGCAACTTCTGCAGTAATACCAACTTTCTTCTATATTACTTTTACAAAAAGGACAGATTCTCATATTTAGAAAATTAGTAAAATGGATATTAACAACTTTTGAAATTAAAATGATAATAATTTTATTTATAATTTATTAATATAAAGTCTAAAAATGTATAATAAAAAACTGATTTATTAACTAATGGGGTTTTTCTTGATTTCTTAATTCATTAAAAATCTCGCTATCACTTAAACCTAGAGATTGTAAAAGAACTCTTAGTTGAATCATAGCATTCTCCGCATTAATGTTATTCGCAATATGCAAAGCTTTTAAGAATTGATCTTTAGCTTCGTGTTTTCTACCTATATAAAATAAGGCTTCTCCAACATAACTAAGACCTTTAATAATAGATTCAACGTAATTAGAGTCTATTGCTATATTTGTACCTTTCTTAAAGAATCTAACTGCTTCCTCAAAGTTTTCTCTTTTCTTTTCAATGATTCCTAAGTTAAAATACGAAGTTATAACACCTTTGGCATCGATTATTTCTTTAAAAGCTTTCAAAGTTTTTTTGTAAAGTTCAAAAACTATATCCCATTCTTCCGATATTTCATGGATATAAATAAGATTTCCTAAACAATCTAATAAATTATAGACGTCATTATTATCTGAACAAATTGCGCTACAATCTAAGAATATATTACACGCATCATCTAATTTATGTAATTTAATATAAATATTTCCTATTCCTTTTAAACATGTAATTTGCTCTTGGACTTGATTTAGTCGATGATAAATATTGAATGCTTCTCTATAAAATTCAATGGATTTTTGAAAAACATTCTTTTCAAAGTAGAGGGTAGCTAATACTCCACAAACAGCAGCTTGACCTAATCTATCTTTTTGTTTTTTAAAATAAGTAAGACAAACCAAATAGTTTTCTTCCGATTGAGAATATTGTTCTAATTGCATTTGAATTAGAGCAAGATCAGCTAATTCTTGGATATAATTAGAATCTATACCTTCCTTCTCCAATTCTGATACATTTTTTATTTTTTGCTCTAGTAATCGTTCTAATTCTTCCTTAGTTAATTCACTATTCTCTACAGACATATTAGAAAAGTTTTTTTCATTATAACGTGCTTACAAGAGTTTCTCTATAATTTCCGCAGATGTTCTTACGAAATTGGGACACAAAGTAGAAAATAAATTCTTTTTTTTAGCAGAATTTAATCCTTCAAGCGTGCTAATATCACAATTAAGAAGTTCATTACAAGAGATTGATTTATTTAATTTTATAAATTTATTAATGAATTTCTGAACTAAGGTATATGTTTTTTCTTTTGAGGTATTATCTTCTATTTTATCTCTACCATATTTTAAACCAATAACCATTAACGCTCCAGATACTACCCCACAAGTTTTTCCTAAACGCCCCATTCCACCTCCAAAGCCAGTAGCAAGTTTTAGAGCAATATTCTGATTTAATCCAAATTCAGTACAATAACTAGCAAGTATTGATTGGCTACAATTAAATCCATCTTGAAAGTATGAAACTGCTTGTTCTACTTTTGAGCCCATTTAAGATCACTTTTTTTTCATGTTATTTTTTTTTAATCTATAAGAAATATAAAATTTCATTTCTATTATATATTTAGAGATAGATAGGGAATTTGTAATTCTCTTATAATGTGATTTATTTGAAAATAAAGGCAAGATTATTTGAAAAAAGCGATAATAAAAAAGTTATTTGTCACGTATGCGCAAATGAGTGCATTATTTCTCCAGGAAAAGTAGGAATTTGTAGAACGCGAAAGAATTTTGATGGAGAATTGTTTTCATTGATATACGGATCTCTTATTTCCTCTGGTAGTCTAGATCCAATTGAAAAGAAACCTCTATATAACTTCTGGCCTGGTGCTACTGCTTATTCAATTGCTTCTATTGGGTGTTCATTTCGATGTCAAAATTGTCAGAACTGGTCAATTAGTCAAGCTAATCCTACTGATGAAGGAAAAAATGGATTTTATGACCTTAAAGGTTATGAAGATCGTGGGATCACTTTAATTGAGATGAAACCTGAAGATTTAGTAAAACGAGTAATAAAAAGTGGAGCAAAAACACTCGCATATACATATAATGAACCCCTTATTTGGCATGAGTGGATAATAGACACAGCACAATTACTTAAAAAAGAAGATATAAAGACTATTTTAGTAACTAATGGATATTCAACTCCAAAGGCGACAAAAGAATTGATAAAAGTTGGAATCGATGCTGTAAATATAGATATTAAAGCCATGACTGATGATTTCTACAAAAAAATATGTGGAGTTAAATCTGTTCAACCGGTTTTAGATACTGCTAAGAGATTTAAATCAAATGGTATTCATGTGGAAGTTACTAATTTAATAATACCTGATTTAAATGATAAAAAAGAGGATATTCGTATTTTATGTAAATGGATTGTTGAAAATTTAGGGAATAACACTCCTACTCATTTCTCAGCATACCATCCTGATTTTAAGACACCATCAATGAAAAGAACTCCATTCGAAACGTTAGATTTGGCCTATAACATTGCTAAAGAAGAAGGGCTATTTTTTCCCTATGTTGGAAATATTAGTCATGAGAAGGGAGGGAATACATATTGCCCAGATTGCAGTTTTTTATTATTAGGAAGAAGAGGTTATAGTTTTACCAAAATTGATGTATCAGAAAACATGAAATGTCCAAATTGTAATTATGATTTAAATAATGATATTATTGGAGATATTAATAAAAAGACAAAACATCGGTTTTCTTTTTTCTAGAAACAAAATAAGACAAAAAAAATAAAAAAGAATTAAAAGTATCCAGAAATCGAAGTTCCAACCACTAGTAATAGAAATCCTTGAATAAAACAGAAAATAGCAAAAATGACTGCTAAAGGTGGCCACGAAATTATTTTAGAAAATGCCATAAAACCTGACATATAGAATTTCGCGGTAAGAGCGACGATGGCAAAAAGGATAACAAAAAGTATGACTAATACGATTTTTGGATTAACAAATACTGCTATGACTTGTACAAGCTGATCTGGGATTGCAAGAACTAATATAATTACAATTCCAGTAGCTGCTAACACACCAATTAAACTTGCTATTGGTAAATCATTTGCTGGTTTTAAGAATGTTAAAACTCCAAAGATTATGAGAAATATTGAAGTAAACATATTACGCCCTTGTTCTGAATTTAATTCATATGCTACACTCGGAGGTGTATTAAACATCAATCCTGCTACGCCAGATATTATACTTAATAACCCTACTATAAAACCAAGATAAGTTAATACCTTGAGAAACTTTGTAACATCAAAATCCCACGATTCAATTTTCCTTTTCTTAAAAGATTTTCTCCTCTTGGTTTCATAAATTGCATAGATTATCCACATGACGCCTAAAATCAACATCATAAAGCCACCAAGCTTTCCTAGCGGTTTTAATAAATTTTCAGTAAAATCCCATGCGAAAATCAATTACTTTCACTCATTAATTTAATTTAGATTTGTTATTATATTGTATAACATTTTTTAAAAATATATTTCTAATGGAGTCCAATTATTAAAAAATAGAATTTTGAAAGATTACTTAATAAAACTCACTGTTTTTTTAATGTAATCCATGTATAATCCGATCTCCTCTTCTTTTTTAGTTTCATTCCAAGAAAATTCCCTACCCATTAACTCTGCAACAATTTGAGCTGCTTTAAATACTTCTTTATGACTAATCCATAGATACATTTCAGTTCGTCTGCAAAAAACATCAATCAGGTGAGATGTTAATTCGTATCTTAAACAATAAAGGATTTCTGCGTTTGTGAAATAATTATTATCAATAATCCGTTCCTTGAGTGATTCTTCTTCCTTAATTAATTTGATGATTTTTAAGGCACCTTTACCATACTGTTGATACAAATGGTCTATAATATCATCATCTAATTCAACTTTCGACTTTTTAACCTTTTCAAGCCATTCTTCTTTCTCTAGGCTAATTATGAATTTTTGCTTGGAAAAATTTTTCACCCTCTTCACATCCGGAAAAATATCTTTCTCTATAACTTTCTCAAATAAATCCTCAGCCATTCTTCTCCAAGCTGTTAATTTTCCTCCTGTAATAGTCAATAAACCATCCTTAGAGAAAAAAATAACATGTTTTCGTGAAACTTCACTTTCAGATTTACCTTTTTGCATAAGTAATGGTCGAATTCCAGCATAAGTAGAAAGGATATTATCATAATCTAATTCTGCTGTAGGAAAATAATGTTTAACAGATTGGATAAGATAATCCGCATCGTCTTTTTTACAAAAAGGATTTGCTAGATCATCGTTGTAATCTGTATCTGTAGTTCCAATAATTGTAAAATCTTTATCTCGAGGTAACACAAAAAAAGCCCTATCATCTTTAATTGAGCGAATAATGGTGGCCATTTTGTTTTTAACATGTTTACGTCTAAATTGTAAATGTACTCCTTTAGTAGGGCGAATAAGAGGTTTTGGGATATCTTCCGGATATATTTCTAATAAATCATCAGTCCAAATCCCAGTGGCGTTTATAATTAATTTCCCTCTTATTTCAAATTGAATTCCATTCTCTTTATCACTGCATTTAACACCACAAATTTTTCCATTTTTTTTGAGGTATCCATCAACTTTGCAATAGTTAATTATATCAGCACCTCTAATTACAGCTTCTTTAAGAATTTCAATTGTCAACCTCGCATCATCAACGTTATTATCATAATATACTGCTCCACCTTGATTTCCTTCTCTTATGAATTCAGGTTCCATCTTAAAGATTTCTTCTGAAGAATACCATTTATATTTTTTATAATTTTTAAATTCAGATTTATCATCACTAAGAAAATCATAAATTTTACAAGCTCCAACAACATCTCGTTTCTTATACTTACTCCCTTCCAATACAACAAAGAGAAAAGGAATTGGTCTAACTAAATGAGGGATATGTGTTCGCATCCAATTTCTTTCTGTAGCACTTTCTCGCACTATATCCATTTCTCCATGAGAAAGGTATCGTATGCCACCATGAGCTAATTTTGAACTTCTTGACGATGTTCCTGCTGCAAAATCTTGCATATCGACACAAGCAACTTTTAAATTTCTCATTGTAGCTTCTCTCGCTACTCCTGCTCCTGTTATACCCGCACCTATTATGATCACATCATAGGTGGTTTCATTTAATCGTTTTCTTATATTATCCCGATTTTTAAAATTCCAAGATTTATCAAATAATTTTTTTTCTAAGACTGTCATAGTTATCATTTTATAGAATTTTTAAATTTAAATTAATGTTCTTGATTTTTCTAGGTTAGAATTTTTCTCACGATGGATACAAAACATCATTCGTGTGCTTAGTACATAATTTATCGAAATGTAAAACTTTATAATTATAAATTAAGTTGATCTATAAGTATAGAGATATTTTTGTACAAAACTACAATTATTAAAATTAGAAAAATGTCAAATTCTCCTAAGAAAAGGATCCTTATCGTTGATGATGCTCTATTCGTGCGGAACCGTATAAAAAAGATTGTTGATAAAATGGATTTTGCTGAAGTTATTGGCGAAGCTGGGAATGGAATTGAAGGGGTAAGCTTATATAAAAAATTAAAACCAGACTTGGTTACAATGGATTTAGTAATGCCCGATTCAGATGGTCTTAATGCTATTGAGCAGATTATCAAGTTTGATAAGGATGCTAAAATTGTAGTTATTAGTGCTATCGGACAAGAAATGTCTGTTCTTGATGCTACTGAGAAGGGAGCTAAAGATTATATTAAAAAGCCTTTTAAAGAAGAAGATATTTACCATACTTTTGAAAAACTTTTAAAAGCGTAAGGCAAACTCTCTTAAGCTATAAATGATCCAATAAATTTCTGAGAATTAAAGGCATAGAGTAGACATCGTAATAATTGTGGTCGATAATTTCCTTCATCAAACCTGTATACCTTTCAGGATTTTCTTTATATTTTCGATAACATATCCCTACAAGATTACTAGGTAGAGAACTTTTCCTTTTCCAATTTAATAATTTTGCTTCCATATTTGTTAATGAATAATTATCATACAATCCTTTATAAAGCCGACGACAATGATGATATAGATCAATGTGATGGAACTTCGTATTAGATTTTTCATATGGTTGATCATTACCATTGATCATCGGATTTTCATCAAAAAAGTACAAAAACCTATTAGCCAAATAAGGAATATCGAATGTCTTACCATTATAAGTGATAAAACATTTAAAGTGAGGTAAAATTGTAGTTTTAAGGTGTTCGCAAATTGCAATTTCATCTTCAAGTTTATTTGCAAAAAATAGATGAATTTCGAACCTCGAATTCTTGAAAAATCCTATCCCTATGATGATAATAGGACTATCAATAATACCCAAAGTCTCTATATCCAAAAATAAGAAATCTTCTATATTGAAACAAAAACTAAGATCCAAATCATTCACAACTTTATTGCTTTTAAGGGCTCTATAATCTTTATTTTCAATATTTGTTAAAATTCGATGAGCTGGAGCACTAAAATTTAAATTAAAAATCAGATCTTTCAAGGTTTTTATACCTCTTTGATTTAATTTATTCTCAGTATAATCCCCAATGTAATTAACAACTTTAAGATTACGAAGTAAGTTTCTCTTTGATTTTAGCAGATTAAAGTTTGGTGACATTTCATCCTCCCACATGAACTCGATGAATTCACCCATGATATTCTTGGAAACCTGATAATTCTGAAACAAATCATCAAAATTTTTTCCTTGGTATTGCTCTATTAGTGGTGTAATATCAAAGCTTTCGAATTTAAAAAAATTCATTGTCTATAATATTTTAACTAAGATTTTTAATAACATATTCTGTAAAGATTTATAATAAAACTAAAAATAGAAAAGAAACTCAGCAATAATTTGAATGTCAAAATTAGGATCTCTAATTTAATATTCAATTTTTGAAATTACATCTTCCGCTTCTCTTCGAGTTGGTTTATACTTGAAAAATCTTCGAGATTCACTATCTTCTAAGACATAGTTTGATCCCCCTCCGTGAATCATACAATATGGATCTAACAAACCGATTTCGTTTGCATATTGTCTTGTGAACCCACGCCCACCTAAAGTTCTAAAACAATGAATTGAACTTTCAAAACCTAACTCAGTTGAACTAATTTTTAAACCCATAGCATTTGCTGCCATTAACTTTGAACTTGCTAGTTCAGGATGCTCATCCATTTGTCGTGCATATTGAACTAATGCTGAAAACATCAAGTTTAATTCTCGGATTTTTTTAGATATAGGAAAACGTATCACTTGATATTGATGTAATCTTTTATCGAATTGCATACGTTGTAAAGCATAAGCATGAGAATAAATTATTTTTTTCATTGCATCTCCAAGAGCCTCAGCACTAATAACTAAGCGTTCTTCGGTTAATTGATGAAATGCAATATCTAACCCGTGACCATGAAGCAAATTTTCTTTGGGAATTTCTACTTTATCAAATATTAAACGACTTACAAACGCATCAGTCATTCCGTAAGTTCTTACTCTCGTGCTTCTAAAATTTTTTAATTTTTGGTGTTCTGTATCAACAACTATAGCCCCAAGTTGACCATTATCCATCCTTCCATACAAAGTTATGAAGTCTGCTATCATTCCATTTGTTATAAATAACTTCTTACCCTTAACTATAAAATTATTGTCTTTCTCATTTATTCTAAGCTCCATACTAAAAATGTCAGATCCGGCATTAAATTCAGTCATTGCTGAAGCACCAATTTGTCCATCCCGTGCAACAGGTTCCAAAAACTTTTCTTTTTGTGAGTCATCTGAAGCATAATTTACGGGATTACAATAAAGTGTTCCTCCAGATAATCTTCCCATCTCAATGCTATAATTGCCTGCAATATATCTTTCACTATATTCACTCCAACGACCTCCACATATTGCATAACCAATAAGAGCATTTCTTGTAATTCTGCCGACTTCATAATCTGAGGCATTAAGTATCGTAGAATAATATCCTTTTTGCGATAATTTCTTCATTATTCCTATAACAATGTTTTTTTTCTTTTCTTGGGTAGGTTCTTCAACAAAATAGTTCAACTCTTCTAGTTTTCTTAATTCTGGATCAAGCTCCCTTTCCATAAATTCATAAAGCTCAGCTAAAAACTCTTTTTCTTTAGCATTAAGTACTGGATTACTCAATAAATCTAATTCCGGGACATACCTAGTTATAGGAATCTTTTTAAATTCAGTTATTCTGGTGTCCATAATTAATCATGATTTCTTTTTAATTTACAAAATAATCTTCTAAAAGGACTAATTGTATGAATAGAGTGTTAGGATATAAAATTTTCTTATGGTTAAATAGGATATTTTTCCCATTTACTTTAGGCTGGTTTAATTAGAAAGTTTTTAATCAGAATAAAACATAAGAATAAAATATCAAACCTATTAGAAATTTAAACTCTAAAATCATAAAAGATATGAAATTCCAAAAAGTGAAAATTATATGATTAAATTTAGCGATAAACAGTTAAAAATCCCCAAATTAATGAGATCGGTATATTTAGCTACAGTAGGGATGTCTAAGTTCGATCGAGCTTTCCCAGAAACTCGAACTGAAGAGCTTTGTATTCAAGCGTTTACAGCTGCTGCTGATTTTGTCAATATGACTCCCTCTGAATTAAAACAATACATTCATACATGCTATTACGGTCATTTTGCTGATCATTTTGGCGACCAGCTCTTAGGAGAAT